>JAXINY010000006.1:0-4169 GCA_034190525.1 Asbonarchaeaceae archaeon (SeqCode)
GTCGTCGAACAGGTAGTCGTCGAACTGGGGGAGGTTGGAGAGCGGGTGCCGGGCGCAGACGGGGTCGTCGAACGCCACGCGGTGCTCCTCCCCGACGCCGTCGTACCGCGCCCGCACCGTGTCCAGGACCTCATCATACACGTCGGGATCGATGCCGCGGTCGCCGCCGCGGCGATACTCCCTGATGCGGCGGGTGTGCTGCTCCAGCGCGTCTTCCTCCGGGTCGACTGCGGAGAACAGCCACTGCTGGTACGCGGTGTCGAGCCGGTACAGCTCCTGGCCGTTCCCTGGATGCTCCGTCCGCTCGACGAGATCGGTGTCCGCCGGTGCGGCGCGCTCGAGGTCGTAGCGCGGTGCGGCGGCGACGGCGAGCCGGTACAGCCGGGCGAACTGTGAGAGGGCGATGCCGCTGCGGTCGTCGCTGGAGCGGTGGTGATGGAGGAGCTCCCTGCTCATCCCTGTCGCGTCCCGGAGCAGCCCGGGGATGGTCCGCTGCCGCGCCCGGTGGACGAGGTGGTCGAGGTCGTCGGGGGCGAGCTCGATGCGGACCTCCCGCATGTCATCGATAGCGGTGTCGTGGATGGCGATGTCGAGGTCGTCGTATGCATGCGCGTCCGACCCGGCGGGACGGTCGTCCCCGCCCAGCTTGGCGAGGGCCTGGGTGTGGGTGAGTGCGTTGCGGGCGAGCCCGCCGTCACCGCCTGCGAACGGGGAGACGGGGGCGTCGGCCCGGATGTCGTCGGTCGTCGCGTCCCCGCCCGTGGCGTGGTAGCCGTCCAGGAGGTCGCCGGGGACCTGGCCGCGGCGGGGCACGAACCCGGCGGCGCGGCACAGCCGGGTGTACCGGCCGTCGTCCAGCGATGTCAGGTCGACCGGGCCGTCGTACACCGCGTCCGTGTCCGCGATGGTGGGGGCGCGCTCCACCGCTCCCCGCTCCCGCGGGTACGGCGGACCGTCCCGCTCCGGGTGCGCCGCGGCCAGCATCGCCTCCACGATACCCGCATCCTCCCGGGCCGTGGCGGCATCGTACGCGGGATCCCGCCCTCGTCCATCCGCATCCGCCGCCGTCTCCTCGCCGTGCATCGCTTGTGGACCGGGTCGACGGAACCGTTAAATAGGTGTGTCGTTCAGCCGCGGGAGTAACTGGGAGAAGAGGCGTGATGCCGAGGGAGGGATTCGAACCCTCGACCTCTACGTCGCTCACCATGCCAGATATGAGCGTAGCGCTCTAACCACCTGAGCTACCTCGGCCCGGTGGGAGCAGCGGCAGAGACCTTTTTGTATGTTCGGTGCGCCCGCCCGCAAACAGAGACTCCTACCCAGTGACAACAGTATTTTATAAGATTTCGCGACAGATGGTGCGCAGACGATGGGCCGCATCGACGACGACCTGGACGCGGAGCTGACAGAGGCGCTCACCGAGCTCGGGGCGGCGGATGCCGTGGACCGGGCGCACGCGCCGGACGACTGGGCCGGCCGGGCGGCGAACGTGGGGTTGAAGGACGAGTTCGGGAACTACCACGACGGCGAGTTCACGTATTCAGATCCTGCGGTCGATGAGGACGACCGCGCCGCCCTGCGCGGCACGGTCGCGGCGCGCGCCGAGGAGCAGCTGCTCGATATCCTCCCCGGGTTCATCCGCGACGACGAGTTCGGCTACTTCCCGACGCACGACCCGCGTGACATCCAGGCGTACGCCCGCAGCGTCGCATCGCGCATCGCGGGACGGATCGACCGCGGGGCGCGGAACGGGTCCACCGGCCTCGTCTACGAGCGATAACACGCTCACAGCACGTCCGCGGCGGTGATGATGCCGTCGATACCGTTGTTCTCCCGCACCAGCACCGCGTTGGACGCGTCCAGCAGCTCCGTCACCGCGTCCACCGAGGTCTCCGCCGGGACGGCCGGGAACGCCGGCCCCATGTGCTCCCGCACCGGGTCGCCGGGGTCCGCCTCCAGCAGCCGCCGGGAGGTGACGCTGCCGACGCACTCGCCGCCGTCGATGACCGGGAGCTGGGAGAATCCCTCGGCGGTCATGCGGTCCGATGCCGCGCGGACCGTGTCCCCCGGATGGAGCGCGACCACGTCCGCGGTCATGACATCGCCGGCGGACGCGCCGCTGGACCGTGCCGCCGCCTCCAGCGCGTTGTACAGCCGCGCCGCGTCCCGGTAGTTCGGGACGCTGTCACCGGCCTCCAGCTTGGCGACGAACGACTGGGAGACACCGGCCTCGTCCGCCGCGTCCGCCTGCGTCAGGCCGGCGGTCTCCCGCAGCTCGCGCACCCGTGCCCGCAAGTCGTCCAGGGCAGGAATCATTCGTACAGGAATACGATGGAGGGAAATATTCATATATGTGGAATGTTCCGCGCGGGGTATGACCGACAAGAACATCGTCGTCGAGCAGACACCGGGCGAGCACATCGAGGAGCACCGCGTCGAGCTGGTGGAGCGGAAGGGCATCGGCCACCCGGACAGCATCGCCGACGGTATCTCCGAGGCGGTGTCCCGCGCGCTGTGCACGGAGTACCGGGACGCGTTCGGCAGCATCGCCCACCACAACACCGACGAGGTGCAGATCATCGGCGGGCAGAGCGCACCGGCGTTCGGCGGCGGGACGATGGTGGAGCCCATCTACATCCTGCTCGGCGGCCGTGCCACGCACGAGTACGACGGGACGACGGTGAACGTCCACGGCACCGCCATCCAGGCCGCGACGGACTACCTCCGGGACACCATCACGCACCTGGACGTGACGGAGGACGTGGTCATCGACTCCCGCATCGGGCAGGGCTCGTCGGACCTGACGGAGATGTACGACCGGGGGGAGGTCCCGCTGGCGAACGACACCAGCTTCGGCATCGGGCACGCCCCGCTGTCGGAGACCGAGAAGACCGTGATGAACGTCGAGCACCACCTGAACGCGGATGAGACGAAGGAGGAGCTGCCGTTCGTCGGCGAGGACGTGAAGGTGATGGGGAACCGGCGGAACAACGACCTGCACCTCACCGTCGCGGCCGCGTTCGTGGACCGGTTCGTGGAGGACGCGGAGGACTACGAGGACAAGCGGGCGCAGGTGCGCGAGCGGGTGGCCGAGGTGGCACAAAATCACACCGACCGGGCGGTCCGCGTCGACGTCAACACCGCGGACGGGGAGACAGAGGACGAGCTGTACCTCACCGTGACCGGGACGAGCGCCGAGATGGGTGATGACGGGTCGACGGGCCGCGGCAACCGCGTGTCCGGCCTCATCACGCCGAAGCGGTCGATGTCGCTGGAGGCGTCCAGCGGGAAGAACCCGGTGGCGCATATCGGGAAAATATACAACATCATGGCGCACTACATCGCCGACCAGGCCGTGCAGGAGGTGGAGGCGGTGGAGGAGGCGCACGTGAAGCTGCTCAGCCAGATCGGGACGCGCATCGACCGGCCGCAGATCGCCTCCATCCAGGTCGCCACCGCGAACGGCCTATCACGGGCGAGTGAGCGCGAGGTGGAGCAGCTGACCGACCACTGGCTGGAGAACGCGCCGGAGATCATGGAGAAGGTCATCGACGGCGAGATCACGACGTTCTAGCAACCGTCATTTTAATGTATTCTTCAATGGTATGCACAGTATGCCGGACGACTACACCACCTTACGAGACCTATCCGGGGTGTGGGACGGCGATACCGCTGAAGCAGTACGTGAGGAACTTCGGAAACTACGAAGTGATGATGCCGTTCACACCTGAGATATCTCTATTCATCCCGACAGCTTCTCGTCCAGCAGCGTGAACGCCTCAGTCGCGTCGTCCTCGTGGATCGTCAGGTGCGTGTCCTCGCGGCAGGAGACGAACTCGGTGACGTTGATCTCGCGGCCGGCGAGGACGGAGAGGATGTAGGCGAGCACACCTGGCGTGTTCTCCAGGTCACGCGGGCTGTGCAGGCTGATCATCACCTGGTCCTCGATGACCTCGGCGTCGCAGTCCGCCTCGGCGGTCTGGAGCGCGGTGTATCCGTGGGCGGTCTCCGCCACGACGTCGCCGTCCGGCTCCGTGTCGGACATGCACACCTGCATGTTGCTCTTCAGCTCGACGGTCGTGCCGTCAAGGACGGATGCGACGTTGGTGGCGCGGTGCTCCCGTCGCTCTTTCAGCTCCTCCGCGTGGCGGCGTAGCGCCATCTTCACG
>JAXINY010000006.1:4179-11003 GCA_034190525.1 Asbonarchaeaceae archaeon (SeqCode)
CGGCCTCGAACCCGCCGTTCACCTCGTCCTGCACCTGCCGGGCGAGCGCCGAGTAGTTCACGATGTCCTGCGCCAGCGCCTCCTGAATGTACGGCCGCTTCTCGACGTACTCCTCGACCTGGTCCGCCACCGACATACTATTTAGAACAATTTCTTATTTTTAGTTATAAATATATCGTATTTTACAAGACGCTGGCGCGGTAAACAGGTGCCAGTGGTTCCCATGCTTGGAACATGCACATCCGGCAGTGATTGCGTTCGACACCGGTCAAACTGATCCAGCCAGATACACCGCTGACCCTGGCGAGGTCGACACCGTCGTCCTGCTGTACTCTGGCGGCCTGGACACCTCGGTCATGGTGCACTGGATCCAGGACAACTACGACGCGGATGTCGTCACGCTCTCCCTCGACCTGGGTCAGCCCGGTGTGAACCTTGAAGCGGCGAAGCAGAAGGCACTGGACCTCGGTGCGAAGGATGCGGTCGTTCTAGACGTCAAGGAGGAATTCGCCGAGGAGTACGTCGCCAAGGCGATCAAGGCGAACGCACTCTACCAGGGACAGTACCCGCTCAGCTCGGCCATCGCACGGTACCTGAAGATCGAGAAGGCTGTCGAGGTGGCGGATGAGTACGGGGCGGATGCGGTCGCGCACGGCTGCACCGGGAAGGGAAACGACCAGGTCCGGTTCGACACTGCCGCGGCCACGCACGGCCTGCAGGTGATCGCCCCGGTCCGCGAATGGGGCATGACCCGTGACAACGAACTGGAGTACGCGGCGGAGCACGGCATCCCTGTAGAGGAGACGAAGGAGTCGCCGTACTCCACCGACGAGAACCTGTGGGGCAAGAGCTCCGAGTGCGGTCCGCTGGAAGACCCGGCGGAGGAGCCACCGCAGGACGTGTTCAAGTTCGTCACCCTGCCCGAGGCTGCACCGGATACACCCGCATACATCGACATCACGTTCGAGGACGGCACCCCGGTCGCGCTGGACAGCCAGCAACTCCCGCTGCACGAACTCATCATGAAGCTGAACGATGTCGCGGGCAAGCACGGCGTCGGGATCGTGGACATGAGCGAGGACCGCGTGGTCGGGCTGAAATCGCGCGAGGTGTACGAGTGCCCGGCAGCGGTCACGCTGTTGCAGGCGCACGAGGACCTCCAGAAGTTCTGCTCGACCAAGCACGAGAACTCCTTCAAGACCGCCGTGGAGCAGCGCTGGGCGGAGCTCGCGTACAGCGGGCTGTGGCACGACCCATTGATGGAACACCTCGACGCGTTCCTGGACAGCATCAACCAGAGCGTGACCGGCACCGTCACCGTCAAACTGTACAAGGGCCAGGCGCAGCTCGTCGGCCGCTCCTCACCGAACGCGCTGTACGACCAGGAGCTGGCGACGTACGAGGACGGCGAGACCTTCAATCAGGATGCGTCGCCGGGATTCATCGAGCTGTGGAGCCTGCAGACAACGCTCGCGAACACGGGGGACTGACCATGGCGCTCTGGACCATCGATGACACCGCCACGCCCGACGACAGGATTGCAGCGTTCCTTGGCGGCGACACCGGCTGTGATGAGACGCTGGCGGACTACGACATCCTCGGCAGCATCGCCCACACCCAGATGCTCCACGAACAGGGCTACCTCGATGGTGAGGAGCTGGGAGACCTCCATGCGGTACTCCACGACCTGTACACTGATGACATCACGGTGACGGCGGAGGACGAGGATATCCACACCGTCATCGAGGAGCAGGTGACGGCGGAAACCGCCGCCGGGAAGAAGATGCACACCGGCCGCTCCCGCAACGACCAGGTCACCGTGGACGAGCGCCTGTACCTGAAGCACGGCACAGTGCACGTCGCTCAGGCCGCGCTCGATCTGGCCGCCGCGCTCCAGATGAAGGCCGCCGACCACGGCGATGCTGTGATGCCTGGCTACACGCACATGCAGCAGGCGATGCCGACCACGGTCGGGACCTGGCTCGATGCCCATGCCGCTGCAGTGCTCGGCCAGCTCCAGCACCTCCAGTCTGTCCATGCGCAGCTTGACCAGAATCCCCTCGGTGCCGCCGCCGGCTACGGGACGACACTGGACATCGACCGCGACCGCACCGCGGAACTCCTTGGGTTCTCGACCGTCCAGCAGAATCCGATCCACGCCGTGGACAGCCGCGGCCAGCTGGCGCTCACGACGATGCAGGGGCTGACCCAGCTCATGCTCACGGTGGACACGCTGGCGCAGGACCTCCTTCTCTTCTCCACGGACGCGTACGGCTTCGTCGGGCTTCCCGACGACTTCTGCACCGGGAGCAGTGTGATGCCGCAGAAATCGAACCCGGACGTGCTCGAACTGGTGCAGGCGAAGACGGCGCAGGTCCAGGGCCGCCAGCACACCATCGAGGCGCTGTGCATGGGGAACACCTCCGGCTATGGCCGCGAGATGCAGGCCGTGACTCCGGCCATCGTTGAGAGCATCGAACTCACCACCGCCACCCTCCAGGTGTTGGCCGATCTCGTGGAGGGACTCGGCATCGACCAGAACGCTATCTCGGAGTCCCTCGACGAGCACATCTACGCAGCGTACACCGCGAACCAGCAGGTAGAACACGGTGCGGCCTTCCGCGACGCATACCGGACCGTAAAACAGGAGCAGGAGTACGACGAACCTGCGGTGGACGACATCCCCAGCACCGGAATAGACGCTGATACGCTACAGGAGCAGCAGGCGTGGTGGAGCAGCAAACAGGAGGCATGGGATGAGACCGTCGACAGCCTCCTTGCACTGGCGGAGGATAACGCCGCCGCGGCGGAATAGTTTTTCAAGCTGTGCGAGGAACAGACCCTCATGCGCCCGAAGCAGGAGCTCGCGGACGCGCTCGCCGACATCATCGGTGCGGACGTGTCAGCGGCGGACATCGAGGAGCCGGACCAGCCCGGCCACGGCGACTACGCGCTCCCCATGATGGGGCTGGCGGACGACCCGCGCGCCGCCGCGGAATCGGCGGCGGACGAGATAGCAGGGCATGAGCTGGTCGAGCGTGCGGAGGTGGCCGGACCGGGCTACCTGAACATGTTCGTCGACCGTGAACTGTTCGCGCAGCGGATCATGGAGATGCTGCAGGAGGAGCACATGGGCGTGGCGCAGCGGGACGGCTCGCTGCTGCTCGAGTTCTCGCAACCGAACATGGCCAAGCCGATGCACGTCGGCCACTTCCGGAACAACGCGCTCGGGGACGCCCTGCAGCGCATCTTCCGGTTCGTCGGGTACGACGTGACGTCGGAGAACTACATCGGGGACTGGGGGACGCAGTACGGCAAGCTCATCCACGCGTTCAAGGAGTACGGCAGTATGGAGGAGTTCGAGGAACAGCCGATGGAGCACATGTTCGACCTGTACGTGAAGTTCCACGAGGAGCTGGAGGACGACCCGGAGATGGAGGAGAAGGGGCGTGAATGGGCGCGGCGTATCGAGGAGGGCGACGACGAGGCGGTGGAGCTGTGGGAGATGTTCCGGGAGGCCTCGATGGCGCACCACCAGGAGGACTACGAGCGGATGGATGTGGAGTTCGACCGCGTGACCGGGGAATCGACCGTTGTCGAGGGGACGAAGGAGATCCTGGCCGACGGCGTGGAGCGCGGCATCATCGAGGAGGACGATGACGGCAGCCTGTATATAGAGTTCGAAGAACTGCCGGATGTTGTGGTCCGGCGGGCTGACGGTGCCACCCTATACCTCTCACGCGACCTTGAGAACCTGCGGAAGCGCAAGGAGGACGAAGGATTCGACTATAACCTAATCCTCACCGGCTCCGAGCAGGAGCTGCACTTCCAGCAAGTATTTGCTGCCTGTGAGAAGCTCGGCATCGATACGTCCGGCTGCGAGCACATCTCCTACGGCCTGCTGAACCTTCCAGAGGGCTCCATGTCCTCTCGTGAGGGGAGGATAATCCGGCTCTCCGATCTACTCGACGAGGCCGTGGAACAGGCGGAGCAGAAGCTGGCAGAGGAGGGGAAACATCTTAACGTGGCGGAGGAAATCGGTATCGGAGCGGCAAAGTACGCGAATTTAAGAGTGTCCAGAAACAAGAACATCGAGTTCGACTGGGACCGCGTCCTCTCGTTCGAGGGCGACGCCGGGCCGTACCTGCAGTACGCGAACACGCGCGCCAAGAGCATCCTGGCGAAGGTCGACGGGACCGGCCGCATCACCGGGGAGCCGACGGACCGGGAGCACGCGCTCGTCACCGCGCTCGCCGGCTTCCCCGGGGCGGTCGAGGCGGCGGCGGACCAGCGGGAGCCGGCGAAGCTTGCCACCTACCTCGCCGACCTGTCCGACACGTTCAACACCTTCTACCACGAGTGCCGCGTCCTGGACGCGGACAGCGACGCGGCGCGGCAGCGGCGGCTCGCACTCGTCCGGCTGTTCCGCGACGTCACCGATCAGGGGCTGGAGCTGCTGGGCATCGACCCGCTGGAGGCGATGTAGATGCAGGTGGACATCAACGGGCATACTGTCACCATCGCGGACGACCGCGTCAGGGGCTCGTTCCAGGAGCAACTGCAGCGGTACCTGGCCGGCGAGGCGGTGACGTTCGACCATGAGATCGACCTGGACGACCTCTCCCCGTTCACCAGCGACATCCTGGAGCGCGTCAGGGCCATCCCCTACGGCGAGACAAGGACGTACGGCGACATCGCCGCGGCGATGGGCAGCCCCGGGGCCGCGCGGGCGGTGGCGCAGGCCTGCAACCAGAACCCCGTGCCCATCGTCGTCCCCTGCCACCGCGTGGTCGCCGAGGACGGCCTGGGCGGGTACCGGCACGGCGAGGACGTGAAGCGGGCGCTGCTGGAGCTGGAGGGCGTCGACGTCCCGGCTACGGACGACACATGAGCCGGGAGGCGGACGGACGAGGACATCGACGCACCGCCACACACTGAATAATTCTTCAAAGAATTAAATTATCAGAATAAAGATTCTGTTGAGAATTACCTGTTTAAAGGTTTGCGCCGAAGGCGGGGGCGGTGATACACGATGGACGACTCCTACGATGACGGCACCGGGCTTGACCGCGGCTACGACACCGGGCCGGAAGCGCACCGGTGGCGCGGCCTGGGGAACACGGTCATCCCGCGGAACGCGGAGACCGCACCGACCCGGGACGACTACGACACCGCGAACGATCTCTGACATCCGAAGCAGCGGCTCAGAAGAACAGCCGCTCCGCGTTCCCGCCGGCGATGCGCTCCGCTGCCGCGTCACTGATGTCCGCGAGTTCGACGCGCTGCCGCTGCGGGAGCGGGTGGTCATACGGGTAGTCGGACGCGAACAGCAGCCGGTCCGCCCCGAGGTCCTCCACCAGCACCTCGATGCCGAGCGGCGTGACCAGCAGCGACAGGTCGAGGTACGCGTTCTCCTGCTGCTGCAGCCGTTCCTTGAAGCCATCCGGGGCGTGGAAGTAGTACCCCTTCAGCGTGTGGGCAAGGACGAACGGCACGTCCCCGTGGATCTCGGCTGCCTCGAGCACCTCCTCCGGGTGGGCGCGGCGGCTCCACCCTCCTGTGTGCACGAGGACCGGTGTGCCGGTCCCCGCCAGCGCGTCCAGGTGGTCGTGCACCGCCTGCATGCCGAAGTCCTGCGACCGCGGATGCAGCTTGACACCGGCAGCCCAGTCCGCGGCCAGCACGTCCTCCGGGTCGTGGACCGCGGGGTCGAGGCGGAACAGGCCGACCAGCCGGTCGTCCTCCGCGACCGCGGCGCGGACACGGTCGTTCCCCGCCGGGATGCCGTCAACCTCGTCCAGGCAGAAGACGACCGCGCGGTCGATGTGGCCCTCGTCGAACAGCTGCTGCACGTCCGCGAGCGAGGCCTCCACCCCACCTTCATCCTCGCCGATGTGCACGTGCGCGTCGATCCACTCCATCTCACTCACCCAGCAGGTCGTCCACGAACACGTGCGGGTCGAACGGTGTTAAATCTTCGTACTCCTGGCCGGTGCCGAGGTAGAGGATGGGCTTCCCGGTCACGTAGCCGAGGGAGAGGGCGGCGCCGCCCCTGTCGTCGATGTCCGCCTTGGTGAGGACGATGCCGTCGAACCCGATGTCCTCGTAGGCGTCGGCCTGCTCGAGGACGTCGTTCCCCGCGAGTGCATCGACGACCAGCAGCTTCATGTCCGGCTCGTTCACCTCGACGATCTTGGCGAGCTCCTGCATCAGGTTGCGGTCGCTGTGCGACCGGCCCGCCGTGTCCGCGAGCACCACGTCGTATCCCTCCGCTTCGGCGTGTTCGACCGCGTCGTAGATGACCGCGGCCGGGTCGGCCTCGTAGTCGTGGCTGATGCAGGGCACGTCGAGCGCGTCCGCGTGCTCCTGCAGCTGCTCGATGGACGCGGACCGGAACGTGTCCCCGGCCGCGAGCACGGGGTGGTACCCGTCCGCCTGCAGCATGTGTGCGACCTTGGCGATGGTGGTGGTCTTCCCGCTCCCGTTGAACCCCATGAACAGGATGAGCGCCGGGTCGTTCGCGGCCACGACGGCCTCCAGGTCGGTGGCGTCCACCGCGAGCACGTCGTGCACCGCGTCCCGCAGCGCCTCCTCCACGACCGGTCCTGCCTTCGTGCGCGGCACCGACTCGCCCAGCAGTGCGTCCTCCATATCCTCCTTCAGGCGGTCGATGACGTCGACCGCGACGTTGTCCTGTAGCAATTGCTGCTCCAGCTCCCAGAATGCCTCGTCCAGCACCTCCTCCGTGACCTCCTTCTCCGCCACCGTCTCCTTCGCGCTCTCCGAGAAGCTGCGCACCGACTCCTTCAGGCTGTCGAACATGG
>JAXINY010000006.1:11103-19902 GCA_034190525.1 Asbonarchaeaceae archaeon (SeqCode)
TCCCATTTCCGCTTCCCAAGGTACACGAGGGCGAGGAGGACCGCGAACGGGAGGAGGTAGCCGGTGCCGACGATCATCAGGTTGAGGCTGCTGAACACGCCGCGGTACGCCTCGGTGACCGCGCGGCGGAGCTCGAACCGGGACTCGAACGTGGACGCCTCCTCCATGTGGATGGTGACAGTGGCGTAGGCGACCCGCTCCTGCAGCTGTGAGAACTCGTTCTCCAGGTACTGGATGCGGCTGCGGAGCTCGCCCATCCGCTCCTGTATCTCGATGAGGTCGGAGACGTTGTCGGTCCGGTTCATCAGCTGCTCGAGGCGGCGGAGCTCCTGCCGCTTGTTCTTCAGCTCCAGCCGGAGCTCGGTGTACCGCTGCGTGACGTCCTGGACGTTGGTGGAGCGGGAGTCGACCGTCCACCGGCCCTCGACGTCACCGGTGAAGGCGGACAGGTTGCCCTCCGGGATGCGCACCTCCATCCGCCCTGTATCACCGAACTCCCGGTCGATGGACGTGTCCTGCACGTAGCCGCCGTACCGTGCCACCATGCTCTCAATCTCGCTCTGCGCCGTGAGCACGTCCGGCACGTCGATATCCATGTCCACGCGGGTCACGCGCTTCCGGGCCGTGTCCCCGTCACCGGCCTCCGCCTCCTCCGCCAGTGCGTCGCCGCCGGCACCGCCGGCGAGCGCCAGCCGCGCCTTCCCGCCGTCGTACGACGCGGTCGCGGACTGCTGCATCCCGACCGGTCCACCGCCCTGCACCAGGAGCCCGGTCACCAGGACCGCGACGAGTGCGACGGCACCGAGCAGGTACCGGTTCCCGGCGAGCGCGTCCACGTCCATATCCATACTCCCCTCCTTCCCACCCTTGTTTAAAAACCACCGGGAGGCTGTTCGACCGGCGTCGAACAGCCCCGGCACACTAAAAAGTCCGTCCGCCGGAGAGGGCGGTATGGAGCTGGACCTTGCGACCGTCCGCGCGCTGTCCTCGCCGACGCGGCTCCGCATCCTGTCCGCGGTGCTCGAGCAGGAGCGGACACCGACGGACCTGGGCGACGACCTCGACCTGAGCAAGTCCACGGTCTCCACCCATCTCTCCACGCTGGAGGAGGCCGGCCTGGTGGAGCGGGATGCCGAGGAGGGGCGGCGCCGCGTGACCTACCGGGCGACGCGCGCCGCCAGGGCCATCGTCAAGGGGAAGGAGCGGAAGGTGAAGTTCTCGGTCGCCTCGTCCGCCCTCACCGGTGTCGCGGGCGTGGCGCTGCTCGGGCACAGGTTCCTGCCGTTCGCGTCCGGGGACGCGGCATCGTACACCGCGCAGGCGGAGAGCCTGGCGGCGACCGCGGACACCGGTGCGGCCGCGGCGGGTGCATCGCAGCCCGCGTTCCCTCCCGCAGCGGCGGTCACCGCGCTCGGTGTCGTGGCGCTGCTCGCGGCCGCGGGGGCGCTCCTCTACGCGCTCCTGCTCCACCGCCTGCCGGCCGGCACCTGAGCGACGGTCATCTATCTGTGCCGTAGGCGCCGCTGAACGCTGCCACGAACGAGGCGACACCGACGGCGGCGAGTGCGCCCTCGAGGCTCCACGGTGTCGGCCAGATGACGGATGCGGCGAGTGTCGCCGCGATCCCGATAGCGAGGCCGATACCGCCGGCGATGAACGACTTGCGGAGATGAGCGTCCATCATCGTGGACGAGTTTCCCCGCGCTCGCTTATGAATGCTTCCTCACGCGGATGCGTACAAGATTTAAATACTGGCCGGAGAAACCGACAGGATATGAAGAAACCTGTTCTTGCCGTGCTCGCGCTCGGCCTGCTGGCGAGTGCTGGATCGGCAGCCGTGGAGCCCGGTGTGACCATCGAGAGCATCTCGCCGCAGCCCGCGGAGCCCGGGGACACGGTCCGCGTCCACGTGACGGTGCGGAACGATGGCTCGACCGCGGCCCGGTTCGCACCGGTGGACGTGGAGACGGTTGACGGCGTCAGCGTCATCGGGACGACCGACAGCATCGGCGAACCGTTCACGCTGTGCAGCGGCTGCCGGCTGGTCGGCACCGTCCGGTTGAAGGTGGCGGAGACGGCAACGTCAGGCAGCTACCCCGTCGATGTGCAGCTTGCCGACGCACAGGGGAACGGCGTGGTGGAGACCACGAGCCTCGAGGTGGACGGGACACCGAACCTCGTGGTGAGCGCGCCGCGCATCGCCGCGGTGCCGGGCGAGAACGTGTCCACCACGGTACAGGTGCGGAACATCGGGACCGATACGGCGGCGCAGACCGTCATCGATACGTCGGCGTCCGACATCGCCATGCACCCCTCCCCGCTCGCCATCGGCAGCATCGCCCCGGGGGAGACGGTGTCCGTCCCTGTGACGCTGCAGGTGGACAGCGCCCTGTCGAACGGCATCACCACCCTCGCCGTGACCGCGGACTACCGGGACGAGGCGGAGGCCGTGGAGGAGGACGAATCCATCACGGTTGACGTGCTGGAGCAGGCGTCGGTGGTGCTGTCCGACGTGACGACCGACGGCGCCACGGTAGGGAAGACCGGGACGATAACCGCGACCATCGAGAACCTGGGACCGGGGGAGGCGGAGCGCATCGTCGCGGAGCTGTCCTGCGGTGACGCGGCGGACGTCGTGTCGGGGCGGGCGTTCGTCGGGCAGCTGGACGACGAGGAGAACGTCCCCGTGACGTTCACGTTGACACCGCGGCAGACCCGGGCGGAATGTGACCTGGCCGTGAACTACGCGGACGCGAAGCAGCGAACTGTCTCGGAATCGTTCACGTTCGCGGCCGCCAGGCAGGGGACCTCCCCGGTGCTCATCGGGGTGGCGGTCGTGGCGGTGATCGCGGCCGGGCTGTACTGGCGGCGCACGAGGAAGCAGGATGAACTGGCAGAAGTATAGGTTTATCTGGCTTCTCGCGAAGCGGGACATCCTCCAGGACAGGACCATCTCCATCATCGTCGTGGCGATGCTGGCGTTCTCCTTCCTCAACCTGACGTTCTTCCCCGCCTTCATCAATGGCCTGGCGAACACGTTCACCTCGGATCTTATCGAGACGCAGATCGGTCACGTCTCCATCCAGCCGGAGGAGGGGGAGTACCTTAACGATGCGGACGCGCTCGTGGACAAGGCCAGGCGGCTGGACGGGGTGACTGCCGTGGAGAAGCGGCTGTCGTTCACCGGGAGGCTGTCGTTCCGGGACGAGTCTGTCACCGCGGAGTTCGTCGGGACAACCGCCCTTGACAGCAGTATCTATAGCTCGCGGATGCGGACCGGGCGGTTCCTCGCACGGGGGGACAGCGGGAAGGTGGTGCTCGGGCAGGAGCTGGCGCAGGAGGAGGAATCGTTCGGTATCGACGGGCTGGGCGTGGTGCCCGGGCGGATGGTGACCACAACGGTCGCGGGGGAGACTAGGGAGTTCCAGGTGAAGGGCGCCATCGGTCGGCCGGGCGCCTCGAGCCTGACACGGCAGGCGTTCGTCACGTATGACACCGCGGAGGAGCTGCTCGGTGTGAACGGGTCCGCGTCCGCCGTCCACCTCATCATCGAGGACCGGGAGGACGCCTCGGCCGTCAAGGAGCGGCTGCAGCAGCTGAGCACGCGCGGCGACATCAAGACCTGGAGCGAGCGGTCCAACGTCGCGGGGAGCTTCACGCAGACGTTTGCAATCGTGGTCGTGGTGGTGTCGATCGTCGGCGTCATCATCGCGCTCACCTCCATCGGTGTCGTCATCTTCATCAACACGAACAAGCGGGCGCGGGAGATGGGCATCCTCCGGTCCATCGGTGCGGAGCGGGTGGACGTGGTGAAGATATTCGTCCTGGAGGCGCTGCTGTTCGGCGCCCTCGGCATCGCACTCGGCAACGTCCTCATCCTCGGGATCGACGCCTACCTGCAGGCAAGCCCGATCCAGACCCCCATCGGGTCGCTGACGACCGAGGTCACGACCGGCCTCCTCGTCAGCCGCAGCCTGTGGATGCTCGGGGCGTCCGTTGCCGCCGGGTTCCTCCCGGCCTCCCTGCTATCGAGGCAGGGCATCATCGACACCATCGAGAACCGGTAACCATGATCGAGACAGACGACCTGACGAAGACCTACCAGCTCGGCGAGGTGACGGTCGAGGCGCTGAGAGGCGTCGATATCAGCATCAATCAGGGTGAGTTCGTGTCGATGATGGGGCCGTCCGGCGCCGGCAAGTCGACGCTGATGCACCTCGTCGGGCTGCTCGACGAACCGACCGCCGGCACGGTCACAATCAAGGGACGCGAGGCGACGGCGCTGTCAGACCGGCAGAAGGCGTACTTCCGCCTCAACAACATCGGGTTCGTGTTCCAGTTCTACTCCCTTCTGGCCGGGTTCCAGAGCTACGAGAACGTCTATCTCCCGCTCCTCCTCGCCGGCCGGTCCGAGGCAGCATCCGTCCAGCGGGCGGAGGAGGTGCTGGAACAGGTCGGGCTCGGCGACCGGATGAAGCACCGGCCGAGCGAGCTGTCGGGCGGTGAACGGCAGCGCGTCGCCATCGCCCGCGCCATCGTCAACGAGCCCGCGGTCGTGCTCGCGGACGAACCGACCTCCGAGCTGGACACCGCCACGTCCGAAGATATCATGGCCGTCTTCCGCGAGCTGTCCGAGACCGGGCACACCGTGATGACGGTGAACCACGAGGAGCACATCGGCGAGCTCGCGGATCGCGTCATCTGGCTGGAGGACGGCGAGGTCGTGGAGCGGTGATATACCTCGCCGGGAACGTCTGGCGGAGAAGCTGGACGTCGATCGCCGGAACGGACTGCGCGACCGCTAGCCCTGCATCGCCTGCTGCAGCTTCTGGAGCTTGGGCTGGAGCTCCTGCATCCGGTCCTTCAGCTCCTGCTGCTGCTCCTGCAGGCGCTGCATCGCGTCCTCCAGCTCCTCCCGGCGGTCGTCCAGCAGCTCCTGTGCATCGTCGATATCCTGCTCCGCGTACGTGTCCGCGCCCACGTCCACCAGGACCTCGTCGGTGTCCGCGATCTCGCCCTTGGCGAACGCGCCCTGGCCGAGCGGGAAGAACACCTCGTCGCCCTCCTCGGACGCCGCGATCTCGTCTACGGCGTCACGTGTCTGGTCCAGCTCCTCCATCTCCCCGGTGATCTCCTCGCTGTACTCCTCGAGCGCCTGCATCTGCTGCTGGATGGTCTGGAACTCCTGGAACGCCTCCTGGAACTCCTCCTGGTCCATCCCTACTGCACCTCGTCGATGCGGACGTTCGCCCGGGAGACACCGTGCTCCGACGTCAGCTGCGCGTACGCGACGTCCTCCGCGTGCGACGCGCTCTCGGCCTCGACGTCGCGGGAGAACTGCTGCGTCTCGCGGCCGATGTCGATGGTGCCGGTGACCGTGAACGTGTCTGCCATGGAAATCTCCACCCTGTGGAGGTGCTGGAATGTTTTTAAACTTGGGTGCGGGAGAGGTCGGAAGCGACACGTGCCGTGGAACAGGTACCAGTCAGAGCCTGGGATGGTAGCGGTTCCACGGCGCGAAATCGTGAAAAGGTTTCGTGTCCCTATGGACAACATCAACCGGCACGACATCCAGACCCGGATCCTGGAGCGGATAGGGTACACGGGTCCGAAGCCGTTCTCCACCGTTCAGGGGGATATACCGAGCAACAAGCTTTCCTTCCACCTGCAGCAGCTGCAGGACGATGGGCTGGTGGAGCAGGTCGATGCAGGGTACCGGCTGACGGCGAAGGGGACCGAAGCCCTGCCGTACCTGCACGGCGACGACGCCGTACAGCCGCTCACCCGTGTGACGCTCCTGAGCCGGTCCGACGGGCGTGTCCGTGCCGAGCAGGTCGAGAACCGCATGGCTGCGACGAACGGCTATCTCGACCTCCCCTCCCGGCGGGCGCGGGCGGGGCGGCCGATGGGGGAGCAGGCGCGCGAGCTCTGCACCGGGGAGGCGCGGCAGGGCGATGACGACCCCGGACTGGTCGGCGTGCTCGAGCGCACCATCCGCTTCGACAACGGCGCCCGGCAGGAGCAGCTCCTGCTGGCGTTCGAGGAGGCGGATGCAGGGGACGGTGCGGCGTCACGGTACACCGTCAGCGAGCTGGAGGACGCCGGGACCGTCCCGGGCCTCGCCACAGTGGTGGACCGGCTTCATGCGGCGGACCACATCCTCCACGGGCAGTGGCTGCTCGACCACGCCGATGGCGAGCTGGCGCTGGCCCGGGTGGACATCGCCACGCACTGAGCGTCGACGCAGCCATCGAAATACTTTTATACAAGTAAATCAAGTCAACTTGAGTTGACTATGACGAGGGGTGATGACCTCGACCGCATCGACCTGGCCATCCTCACCGTGCTGCGGGACGCGGACGAACCGATGTGGAAGAAGGATGTCCACCGGACGCTGCGGCGGTCGGCGTCGTTCCCGGCAGCGGCCTCCGACATCTCCGTCCAGACGACGGGACGGCGGATCGACACGCTCAACGAGGCGGGCCTCGTGGAGCCCAGCATCATCACGCCAGAGGAGCTGAACCGGGACCTCATCATCGCCTACGAGCTGACCGGCGAGGGCAAGGCCGCGCTGGCAGCGGAGCGACGGCGGCTGCTCCGCGACCACGCCAGGCCGACGTGTCCTGACCGCGTCGAACTCCCGCACCGGTTCCTCGCCGACCTGTTCGCGGACGAGATACAGGCCGGGCCGCGCGGGCGGTACGCGCTCATAACGTGCTCGACACCGCAGCTGACCGCGCTCGTGTCGGCCTACTGGCTGCGGCGGGGGGCAGGCTCGCGGTTCGACCCGGACGAGGTGGCGGCGCTCGCCGACCCCGGTCACGGGTGTCAGGAGCTCGCGGCGCTGGCGCGGCAGCTCCGGTCGATGGCCGACGGCCGGTAGAACGCTACTTGATCGGGATCGACTCCGTGCCGGTAACGAGATCGTGGTACAGCTCCGGGCCGGTCGTCGGGTCGTACTCCGGGTTCAGCTGCTCCTCCACCGCCCGGGTCGCGGCGACGGCGATGGCATCGATAGCACCCTCCTCGGCGGACTCCTGTACTCGCGCCTCCATCTCCTGCACGTCCTGCTCCACTGCCTCGATCACCTGCCGGAGTGCATCAGCCGGGGACGCGGCAGCGATATCGGCCTCGTCCTCGACGACGTGGACCGGTCCCTGCGAGTAGTCCGCGAGCTCACGCATCCCTGCATCCGCGCCGCGGTGGTAGCCGCGCTTCCCGGCCTCGAGGACGTCAACACCCCACTGCTCCCGGTCACTGTACCGGACATCGGGCGAGTCGGCCAGCCGACCTGCCGCCTCCCGGTCGAGGCCGCCGATGACGCGGTCAGTCCCGTCACGGCCGTCGTATGGCTTCACGAACCGGTCCCAGAAATAGATGGCGGTGTCCTCGTCCGGCACATCCTGGGATTGGGTGAGCATGCTGTTCCCGTACCGGAGCGTGTACCCGTCACCGGTCTCGTCCACGGATACCGCCGTATCACCGGCGAGCGCCGCGTTGTGCCGGATAACCTCCCCGAGGAGGTATAGGCCGCGTCTGACCGACATGTGCGGCCAACAACCGCCAACGTTTTTATTCATCGGTGATTACGGGATCCGTGCGGTATGACTTTTAATCTCCCCGTCAGACAATGACCGCATGTCGCGGCTCTCCCCCGTCCAGTTCTACGCCGAGCACGCTGATGACATGGCGGAAGAGCGGAGCGAGGACGGATTGCGTCCGCGGTACCGTGCGCTCCGCGACTACTTCCTCACGCAGGTTCCCGGCGACCACATCCTCGACGCAGGGTGCGGCCACGGCCGGGACGTGGAGTACTTCGTCGAGCAGGGGTTCGATGCCGTCGGTGTCGATCTCGCGGACGGGATGGTCGAATACGCGGCGGCGAACAAGCGCGGGGAGTTCCACCGGATGGACCTGCGAGACATCGCGTTCGACGACGCCACGTTCGACGGGATCTGGGCGTCCGCATCCCTGTTCTTCCTCCCGCCCGATGATATCCCGGCGGCGCTCCCGGAGCTCCACCGCGTCCTCGGATTAAGCGGCGTGCTCCAGGCCAACTTCAAGGAGGGGTCAGGCACGTACGAGAAGGAGCGGTGGGGCGACACCGTCGTCGAGCATCATTTCAGCGATGCGGAGATACGCGAGATGCTGGATGCGGCAGGGTTCACGGTCCTGTCATTCACCCGCAACCAGAGCCCGGGAGGCAACCGGTTCCTCAATTATCTGTGTCGTCGGATCTAGCTGCCTCGACGCGCTCCAGCACCATGCCGTCATCGAACCCGCCGCGCTCCTCTCGCTTCGCCTGCCGCAGCTGCTCCAGGTCGCGCCACGAAATGTCCTCAACGGCGAGGCACTCGCGCAGCACCTCGAGCACGTCCGCGAGTTCGTCCGGGTCGCGGTCCTCGCGGAATTCGCGGGCTTCCTCAACCAGCTTGTCCGCCAGCGCGTCCTGGAGCTCCCCGTCGGACACCTGCTCGACGACCGGTGTCCCGCCGTCGTCCTCGATGCGCTGCGGGATGCGGTCACGGACGAGCTTCGGGAGGTCGCCGTGCTCCTCCAGCACTGTGAGGATGGTCGTGCGGAGGTCATCGTACATGTCCAGCGACCGCACCCCGTCCGGCGACGCCCAGCGGTGGTCGGTGTGCTCGTCACCGGTCGCGACGTCGGTCGATGCGGGAGTGCAGCGGAACGTCGTCCCGATTCTGTGCGCCCCGTCGTCGTGCTGGTACGACCAGGTGTTGACCGGCTCGTGGATGTCGACCGCGATGCCCGCCTCCTCATCGGTCTCGCGCTGCACCG
>JAXINY010000006.1:19912-21472 GCA_034190525.1 Asbonarchaeaceae archaeon (SeqCode)
CTCCTGCAGGTGGGTCTCGTCCGCCGCCCGCTTGAGCAGGAGGACGCGGCCGTCGTCCCGGATCACGACCGCCTTGACCGCGGGGATGAACTCCGGGCTCACCGCGGACTCGCCCCCCGCCCGTCGGTGAGGGCGTCGAGCACCTGCTCGTACGTGTCCGGGAACCCGGTGCGCTCGACGGTGACGACGAGGCCGGTGGTGTCGGCCAGCCGGTACGTCTGAGTCAGCCCGAGCCGCGTCTGTCCATCCAGACGCCGCAGGAGGCCGCTCCACGGCGCCCCGCTCCCGGCCTCCGCCTCCAGCCGGTCCAGCCACGGCACCAGCTCGTCCGCGGTCGCGGCGTCCTCGAGCTTGCCGCGGCGGACGGCCGCCCGCGTGACATCGTAGGTGCCGTCGTAGGTGTCGAGAAGCCGCCTGACACTCCCATGGTCGGGCCACAGCTGCCGGTGATGGTTGCCGTACTCGCCTGTGGCAGCGTCCGTCGTCGCGGGCGTGTGTCCGTTCATCCGTACGAGACGTGTTCCTCGTCTTCCCCGTCCAGCTTGTTCTGGTGGCGGCCGAGCGTGAACAGGAGGTCGGACAGCCGGTTGATGTAGGTGAGCGCGTCCGGCGCCACCCCGTCCTGTTCGTCGAGGATGACGACGCGGCGTTCCGCCCGCCTGCAGACCGACCGGGCGTAGTGCAGGATGCTGCCCGCCTCGGAGCCGCCGGGGAGGATGAACCCGTCCAGCTCGTCGAGGCCGTCGTCGAAGTGGTCGATGCGGTCCTCCAGGTGCTCCACGTGCTGCTCCCTGATGTGCTTGTCTCCCTTCTCCTCGGCGTCCGCGAGCTGTGCCATGAGCACGTGCAGATGGTTCTGCACGGTCTCGAGCTCCTGCGCGACCTCCGGGTCCGCGTGCGCGGCGGCGTGCCCGAGCAGTCCGATGACCTCGTCGATGGCGCCGTACGCCTCGATCCGGTGCGACGACTTCGAGACACGTTTGTCGGACGCCCAGAGATCGGTGCGGCCCTCGTCGCCGCGGCCAGTGTAGATTGACATACAGAAAGAGTCGTGCTCCGCTCTTTTATTCCTTCAGCTGGAACCAGTCCCACCTCCCTCGCCTCGTGGAAAGTTGCGCCTGTTTTATGGCGTTCAATCAGGACGCTGACCGGTGTCATACACCATCGTCAGCACGGAGAGAAATCGATGACGAAGAGGACCGCGTCATCCTCAAGACCGTCCACCACAAAGACGAGGCCAGAGACAGGTATTAAAGCTCCTCCAGTAGCTCCTTGACCGGGCGCACCCGTCCTTCCTCGATGTCCTCCTCGCTCCGCCGCAGTTGCGCCATGACCTCTTCGTTGCCCAGCGTCTCTATCGTGGCCCGGAGGCTCTCCAGCTCCGCCTTCGGGACGGACACCATCTCCTCGGGCTCTGTCATACCTGACACGTCCGCGGAGAGCTATTTAAAACGAGGTGGTATTTCCACCGTACCGCAACGCTGGAATCAGGACAGGGTGTTCGATGCGCCGGCCGTGAGTTGACTAAAGTGTTCAATTCTCTTCATTTTGAGTAGAAAG
>JAXINY010000059.1:0-17864 GCA_034190525.1 Asbonarchaeaceae archaeon (SeqCode)
GGCTCGTCGAGTTCGCCGAGCTCCCCGGCCACACCTTCTACGTCGGGACGCAGGCCCACCCCGAGTTCACCTCCCGGCTCGAGCACCCGAACCCCCTGTACCGCGGGTTCCTCGACGCGGTGCTGGGGTGACCGCAGTGGTCTACCGGCCGCGGAAGGACTCGTTCCTGCTCAAGGAGGCCGTCGAGCAGCGCGATCTTGACGGGAAGCGGGTGCTGGACATGGGGACGGGCTCCGGCATCATCGCCGCCGCGGCGGCCCGGCACGGCGCCGCGGTGACCGCTGCCGACATCGACCCTGCCGCGGTTGCGGCCGCGCGGGAGCGCGCCGCGGACGAGGACGTCGACATCACCGCTGTCCGGTCGGACCTGTTCGAGGTGGTGGACGGGGACTATGACATCATCGCCTTCAACCCGCCGTACGTCCCCGCGGATGGCGGGGACGTTGACGGCGAGGCCCGGTCGTGGGCCGGCGGGGAGGACGGGCGCGCCGTCACCGACCGGTTCATCGAGGCCGCCCCCGCCCACCTCGCACCCGGCGGCACGGTCCTCCTCCTGCAGAGCACGCGGAACGACCTCGACAGGACGCTCTCCCGGTTCGAGGATGCCGGCCTGGACGCCGCGGTCGAGGCAGAGGAGGAGCTGCACTTCGAGCGGCTCGTCGTCATCGCCGCCAGCCGGTAAACGCGCACATTTTTATGGCGCCACCGCCCGGTACCGTACATGGCGCTGCAGGAGGTCCTCATCGCGCAGGTGCAGGGCAACAACGTCCTGCTGTTCATCCTGCTCGCGGCACTGTTCGTGGTCGCGTACAAGGTGCTGCGCGCCGTCATCAACACCGCCATCGTCGCCGCGCTGTCCGGCGGGTTCCTCGTGGCGCTCGACTACATCGGTATCGGGCCGGCGGTCACGGTCAACCGGTTCATGCTGTTCATGGTGCTCGGCACCGGCCTGTTCATCCTGTACTCCACGCTCGCCACCGTGCTGCGCACCACGAGCAGCCTCGTCGGCGCCCTCCGGAAGCTGTGGGGAGTGATGTCCGGCCCGTTCCAGCGGGAGAAGCAGGCCGCCGAGAAGGAGAAGGAGATCGTGCTGGAGGAGCTGAAGGATGAGTAAGCGGGAGGAGGCCGACGGGGAGGTGTACCGGCTGGAGGACGGGGAGACAACGTACGACGACCGGTTCGACGCCATCACCGTCGCCGAGGCGAAGGCCAGCGAGACCGGTGACCCCGTGACGGTGCACCGGAAGCTGCTGCACACGTTCGAGCCCGTGCTCCGCATCCACCCCGACGGGCGGCGCGAGGACCTCGACTAGCCGATCTCCGCGTCACCCAGCGCCGCGGACCGGACCGTCCCCGCCAGCTCGTACGTCGTCCCGTCCACCGAGAGGTTCCCCGAGAACCCGCGGAACCATGCCCGCTCCTGGTCGACCGCCACGCTCGTCCCGCCCGCGTTCACCGTCCCGGTCGCGTTCGCGAACCGGAACGTCTGCCGCTCCAGCCGCGACACCGCTATCCGGGGGGTCGGCGAGTGGACGGAGAACTTCTTCGGACTGCCGTAGCTGAAGTCGAACGTCGGCGTCGACACCCCGGTCACGGTCCCGGTCACCGTCATGTTGTCCGGGGAGATGTGGACGCGACCCGTGAACCCGCGTACCACGAGCTCGCTGTCGTCCGCGGTCTGCAGCGTCGAGTCACCGATGTCCACCGCGGTCTCACCGCTCACCGCCAGTTCCAGCCGCGACCGCGCCCCGATGCGCAGGTCCGCCGTCCGCGGCGAGACGATGGTGCCGGTGATGGTCGTGTTCGCGGCCGATGTCCCGGCCTGCTGCAGCAGCCCTGACAGGTCGCCGCCGGTCTTCAGGCCCTCGGCAGCGTCCTGGATGCCCTGCACGTCGAGGGTGCCCTGCGCCATCCCCACCGCTACAGCCAGCAGGGTGAGGAACACCGCCGCGAGAACCCGCAGGTCCATGGCATTTAAGATTGGCTCGGCGCTATAAAAGTCTTCATGTACCGTGCTGTGGTTCTCCAGCCCGAGTACGAGGGGAACATCGGGGCCATCGCCCGGCTGGTGGAGAACTTCGGTATCGACGAGCTCTGCCTCGTCGACCCGCAGTGCGACATCGGCGGGGAGGCGGAGCAGCGCGCCGCCCACGCCACCGACCGGCTCCGCGGGGCGCGCGTCGTCGACGACCTGGGACCGGTCATCGACGATCTCGACTACCTCATCGGCACCACCGGTATCAAGGCGGGCGAGGAGAACGTGCTCCGGCACGGCAGTCCCCCGCGGACGGTGCTGGACGGCATCCCCGCGGACGCGGACGTCGGCCTGCTGCTCGGGCGGGAGGGAACGGGACTGAGCAACGCCGAACTGGACCGGTGCGACGCCGTCGTCACCGTCCAGACCACGGACGACTACCCCGTGATGAACCTGTCGCACGCCGCCGCTGTCCTGTTCCACGAGCTGCACCGGGCGGAGCGTGGCGGTGCCGGGGCGTCGTCGCGGGAACGCCGCGCGGCGCTGGACAACCTATTTAAACGTGTTATCGACAGTCTTGACTGGGACGAGACGCGGAGCGAGCGGACGGTGCGGGCGTTCAGGAACGTTCTCGGCCGCGCCTATGTGACCGACCGGGAGCTCCAGCTCCTGCTCGGCGCATTCCGCGAGACCCGCGACGCCCTCGGTGATGGATAACACATGGTGCTCATCAACAGCCTGCTCGGCGGCGACCAGGGGATCCTCCCCATCCTGCTGAACATGGCGCTGCTGCTGGCGTTCTTCGCGTTCCTGCCGCGGCTGATGATATGGCGCAGCATGCGGAAGATCGAGACGTCCATGGAGACGCTCCGGGAGCACGCCGGGGCCGCGGAGGGGATGTTCCTCGAGGCGGCAGGGATGGAGGCGACGGAGGAGAACCGGCAGCGACTCGCATCGATGAAAAACATGGTCGTGTCCGAGCCGGTCGGCATCGACCCCGCGGGACTGGTGGACAAGCTGGAGCACCTGCTGGACCTGTCGGAGGACAAGATGGACCGGTTCGTCACCCGTCTCGCCGACGATCTCGACGAGGAGGAGGCCGCGGACCTCCAGATGGCGTTCAAGGGGGTGTACGGCTCCCACCAGCTGTTCGTGCTCATCCGCCACTTCCGGGAGCTCATCGGGAACATGCAGAACTACCAGCTCGCCGGCATGGTGCAGATGATGCTGCCGCTGTACGAGGAGATCGCTGAATCGCAGCGGGCGGCGACCGAGGCGTTCGTCGAGGAGGTGCCGGTCGGTGACTCGGTCGGGCCGCTCGTCGCCGCCAAGTTCATGAGCGGGGACGCGGACGAGCTGGCGGAGGACGTCATCGTGTCCGCGGAGGAGGTTGCGGACACGGAGGTGTACGTGCTCAAGTCGAAGGGGCCGGGGGCACGCCTCGGCAAGTACGGTGACGCCATCGAGCAGGTCGTGGAGGAGAACGATATCAGCAAGATCCTGTTCGTGGATGCCGGGATGCGGTTCGAGGGCGAGGAGACCGGGCAGGTCGTTGACGGGGCCGGCGTCCTGATGGGCGGCCCGGGCGTGGAGAAGTACAAGATCGAGGAGGTCGCGACCGAGCACGACATCCCGTTCGACGGGTTCATCGTCAAGCAGAGCGGTCCCGAGGCGTCCCGCCCGATGCACAGCAAGATATACGACGCGGTGCCCGAGGCGGTCGACCGCGTGCAGGCGGAAATCGAGGAGGCCGACGGCCCTCTCCTGCTGGTCGGTGTCGGGAACACGGTCGGTGTGGGCAACACGAAGCAGTCCACCACCGGCATCCCGGCGAAGCTCAAGCCGTACTGGGCGGAGGAGGACGAGGAGACGACGTCGTACTACGGGCTGATGGCTGCGTTCCCGATGGGTGGCGGGGGCGACGCCCACGGCATCGACGCGCAGTCCACGTTCGACCTGTTCCGGCGTATCGTCCGCTGACCACCCAGCCCGGCCACTGGTTTTGTTAAATATTCGTGACAACTCATCGCTCGATGAGTCTGGTCGTCGAGTACGAGGACCGCGACGATCTGCAGCCGGACTACGATACGCGGCCGCTGGAGGCGATCGGTCTCGACACGTTCCCGGCGACGAGCCGGGAGCAGCGGGTCACCGAGGCTGACTTCATCGACCGGTACAACAGGAAGCTGTGGCGTAATCTCCGGCAGTACTCGTACGAGGACGGTGATATCATCGTTACCCCGGAGACCGAGCTGGAGACCATCGCCCGCACCTACATGGACGAGGAGCTGTGGGACCGGAACGGGCGGCTCCGGAAGGCCGTCTCCACGACCCCGACAGCTGTCGGCGGCGGGACAGCCCTGTATGCAGGCAGCCAGGCCCTGTCCACGGGCGACGCCGTGATGGGTGCGCTCGCGCTCGCCGGGACCGTCGCCGCAGCCGTGACCGCTCCACGGACCGTGTCGATGGTGGCGTTCGAGGGGATGCGCGGTGTCGTCCGCGTCCTGGAGACCGTGCCGACGGAGGACGCGCCCGGCCGCCGCATGGTGGCCCTGGACGAGGACGAGTACGCGGTGTTCGAGGAGATCGAGATGGTGGACGGCGAGGCGGAGGCGGTCGTTGACACACTGCTGGAGGCCTGACCACCCCGGATTCGATTTATAAAAACTTGTCTGGAGTGTAGGGGTGTACTCATGTCGCTCCGACCCGCACGCATCTACCGGGACACCCCGGGGCAGCCGTACACCCGCATGTCGCAGAAGGCGGAGGACAACTACATCTCCGGCGCACCCGCCCCCAAGATATCCCAGTTCGAGAACGGGGCGACGTCGAAGGAGTTCGAGGACGAGGTCCGGGTCCGCCTCACGGTCGAGGACGACTGCAGCATCCGCGGCAACGCGCTCGAGGCAGCGCGCGTCGCGGCGAACTCCCACCTGCGGAAGGAGCTCGGGATCGAGCACTACCATCTCACGGTGAAGGTGTACCCGCACCACGTCCTCCGGCACCACCCGCTCGCCGGCGTGGCGCAGGCGGACCGGTACTACGAGGGGATGCGGAAGCCGTTCGGCCGGCCGACCGGCAGGGCAGCCATCGTGGACGAGCAGCAGGAGATCATGTACGTCCGCGCACCGGGCAAGGAGGCGCAGACCGCGCGGAAGGCGCTGGAGCGCGCCGGGAAGAAGATCCCCGCCGGGTACCGCGTGAAGCTGGACGACTGACTATCCCCCGAACTCTTCCTCGAGCCAGTCGACGATATCGTCGCTCTCGTACAGCGTCTCCACGACCTCGCCGCTGTCGTCGCGCACCACGAGGAACGGCACCTGGTCCTCGCCGCCGAGCTCCAGCAGCTCCTGCATCCGCTCCTCGTTCTGCCGCGGGTTGTGCGCGGTGAAGGACAGGCCGAGCTCCGACAGCGTCTGCCGGACCTTACCGCAGAACGGGCAGCCCTCCATCTGGTACAGTTCCAGCTCCATGGCATCCATACTGCGCTGCAGGTTTAAATCGCTTCCACGTCCTCCGGCGGCACCACGATACCGTACTCCTCGCACCGGTTGTCCGCGTGCAGCCGCGCCACGATGGCGAGCACGACGGCGTCGTACTCCCACACCGTCGCGATGTCCGCGGTGTCGATACCGAACCGCTCCAGGTCCGCATCCCCCTCCAGCCCGAGCCGTTCCGACGCGATCCGGGCGTTGCTCTCGATGACCTGCGTCCCGACGCCCGCCGCCTCGATGCTGCGGGCGAGGTGGTCTGCGCGCTCCAGCACCGCCCGCTCCCGCATCCCCTGCGGCAGCAGTGCGTGGCCCTCCGCGACGAGGTCCTCCTCACCGCTCCGGAACTGCGACGCGGTCTCTGGATCGAGCGAACTCTCCGTGCTCGTGGCGTCGCGGTCCTCCGTCCCCGTGCTGCGCTCCGGCGCCGCGTTCAGCGCAACCACCGACGGCCGCCGCTCCTCCACCAGCGCCAGGATGTCGTCGTTCGTCGCCACGGAGAACGTCTCCACCGCGCCGTCGTCCAGGAAGGCGACCGACGAGTCATCGTCCGTGTCCCCCGTCAGCACGATGCCGCAGTGCATGGTACGGGACAGGGCCGCCAGGCTTTTAAACAAGGGTTTTATACAGCTCCGGCGCCACCCCGTCCCCATGGAGGCGCTCCGCAGCGAGGTCGAGCGGAACCTGGAGCTGGCCGGTGCGGCGAAGCGGCTGGTGGACCGGGAGCGGGACATGCTGCAGGCCGAGCCGCAGGACCGCGCCGTGTTCCACCGGTTCCACACCGCGGCGTGGGACTCGGTGGTGAACCGTGGCGGCGTGGCGGAGCTGGGCGAGGCCGGGAAACCTGTCGCGGACTGCTACATGCAGCTCGAGGAGGTGAACCAGCTGCTTGACTGGTTCGACCGCCGCGGCAACCGCGTCGCCTACATCCCCCTCGTGTCGGGCAGCCTGGACGGGTACGGGCGGAAGGAGGTCATCGAGGTGCTGCGGGAGAAGTTCGACGAGGCCGAGGTGGTGCTGCGGGACGCCCGCCGCGCGCTCGACGAGTCACCAGATTTATAGTCGACCGCCGCAAAACGTGATGCATGTTCGAGCGGCTGGTGCTCCGGTCCAGCGATTCGGAGCGGTACCTGGACATATTCTTCCTCTCCTTGTTCTTCACCGTGCTCTCCGTCCTCCTCGTGCAGCACGTGGTCGTGTTCCAGGTCGGCGGCAGGAACCTTGGCGGTGTCATCGCCGTCCTCCTCACGTCGCTCACCGCGTCGTACCCGTTCGTCAGCTACCTGCTGGAGGAGGAGCGGATGGAGCTGCAGCGGGACTGGGCGGAGACGAAGCTGCTGAAGCGGCACGCCCACCAGCTGGAGCTCTACCTCAGCTTCTTCCTCGGCAGCACCACGGGGTTCGCGCTCTCCACCTTCATCGCACCGGAGTCGTTCTACAGCGTCCAGCTCCAGGTGCTGGAGTCCATCCGGTCGCCGACGGGCATGGCGGTCGGCGGTGTACTGTTCCGGGAGATCGTGCGGAACAACCTGTGGGTGTTCTCCCTCACCTTCCTCCTCACGTTCTTCATCGCGTCCGGCGTCCTGTTCGTCCTCGCGTGGAACGCGTCCGTGCTCGGCGTCCTCATCGGGACGACCGCCGGATCGGCGCTCCACGTCCCCGCCCTCACGCTGTTCTACCTGCCGCACGGGCTGCTCGAAGTCGGGGGCTACGTGCTCGCCGGGATCGCCGGCGCGCTCCTGTCCTACCGGGCCGAGGCCGGGATGCTGGGCGAGGGCGATGCGGACGGGAGCGTCATCACGTGTGATGCCGCCGTGCTCGTCGCGGCGGGCATCGCCATGATACTGCTCGCCGCGGCGATAGAGGTCCTCTGAGAGCGGCTAGAGCAGCTCCTGCACCCGTTCCAGCAGCTCCTGCTGCACCGTCTCCAGGTCGCGGCCGTTGTCGATGACGACGTTGTAGAACGAGGGGTCGGTCGGGTCGACACCGTACTTCTCCCTGTACCGCGCTAGCTGTTTCCGGTTCCGCGTCCGCACGTACTCCTCCAGCGATTCCGCGTCCTCGCCGGCGAGCGTCTCCGCCGGGTCGTCCCGGTCCCGGATGCGCTCCGCGACGGTCGCGACGTCGCACTCCACCCAGACACGGACCGGCGCCACGTCCTGCAGCAGCGCGCCGGTGAGCCGGCCCTCGAGCAGGATGTCGTCGCGGGTGTAGGCGTACCGGAGCGCGGTGCGGTCCCACTGCTCGTCGAAGTCGATGCCCTGCTCCGCCTCGATGCGCTCCGCCGCCGAGTCGAACTCCTCGATGGTCATCCCGTGCTCCTCCGCCTTCTCCCGGAAGAACTGGCCCGCGTCCACGTGCGCCAGGTCGAGCTCGTCGGCGAGGAACGCCGACAGGGTGCCGGTGCCGACACCGGTGAGGCCGCTGACCGTGACGACGCGGTCGCCCGGCGCGCCGTGCTCCGCGCGGAGCTCCTCCTCGTACTCCGCGAACCGCGGGATGCCTGTCATGTGCGCGAGATGCGCGACGGCCTATAAAACCCTTTCCATCCCGCGGCGGGACGTGTTTAAGTCGGCCGCCACCCCAAAGTGGCAAAATTTTAAAAATGTTCGCTGCACAGCCTGTGCGGTGCCCATGGTCGCCGAGTGCAAGGAGTGCGGGTGGACCGGGGACGAGGACGTCCTCGAGTACTTCCAGTGCCCGAGCTGCGGCTCCCGCAACCTGAAGACCGACGGCGGCCGCAACACCGCGGAGAAGGTCGCACCGCCGGAGGGTGCGATGGAAGGCGGGATGGGCGCGTAGCAGCCACCTTTTTATACGGGTCGTCGCAAGAGGGGTGCATGCAGGTCACCGCCGCCCTCACACCGGACCGGAAGAAGTCCGCCATCGCGGGCGTCGCGCTCAGCCTGCTGGGGCTGGCGGTGCTCATCTACGGCACGTTCGTCCTTCCGCTGCCTGAGGAGGGCCGGCTGTTCGCGGGACTCGTCCTCATCATCTTCGGCATCCTCCTCGCCACGTCCGCGGTGCTCATCCTCGTCCTCCCGGCGGCGTACGACTACTGGGAGGAGGGCACCCGCGTCACTCCCGCGTCCCGTACCCCGTTCTGAACAGGTGGATGTCGAGCAGGATGACCGCCACGGTCGCAGCGGTCAGCACTGCGAGCGCCAGGTCGGGATCGACGTCGGTGTACCCGAGCATCCCGTACCGCACCCCGTTCACCATGTACACCATAGGGTTGAGGAGGGAGACCTGCCGCCAGAACGCCGGGAGAAGGTCGAGCGAGTAGAACACCCCGCCGAAGAACACGAGGGGGCGGATGATGAACTGGTTCATCACGGAGAGGTAGTCGAAGTCCGACGCCCACAGCCCACCGATGACGCCGAGGGAGCCGAACAGGGCGGGGACGACGAGCATGAACGCGGCGAGGTACAGCGGGTGGGCGACCCCGACCGGGGTGAAGAACATCCCGATGACCGCGATCATCGCACCGATGACGATGCCGCGGAGCACGCTCGCGGTGACGTACGCAGCGACGATCTCGGTGTAGGACAGCGGCGAGGTCAGCACCTCGTGGATGTACTCGTTCCACCGGCCGTGGAAGATGGAGAACGACGAATTCTCGAACGCGTTGGAGATCGCGCCCAGCACCACGAGGCCGGGGAGGATGAACAGGATGTAGGAGAACCCCTGGATCTCGGCGATGCGCTCGCCCAGGACCACGCCGAACACCGTGAAGTAGAGGATGTTGGTGATGAACGGCGGGAGGAACGTGTTCCGCGGCCGCCGCACGTACCGCTCGATCTCCCGCTTCAGCAGCGTCACGAACCGCGTCGATATCACTCCGCATCACCCGTCAGCTCGATGAACACGTCCTCCAGCGACGCGCGCTGGATGTCCATATCCATGATCTCGTATCCCCCCTGCTGCAGCGCTTCCAGCACCTGCGGCACGTGCGGCCCCCCGCTCGGCACCGACACGTACAGCCGCCCGTCCTCCATCCACGCGTCCTCCGCCGCCGTGCCGGAGAGGTCTGGCACCGTCCCGGAGCCGTCGCGGAACTGGAGGGAGATGGTATCGTTCCCGGTCGCCATCAGCTCCTCGGGCGATGCATCCGTCACGACCTCGCCCTCGTTCAGGATGGTGACCCTGTCGCACAGCCGCTCCGCCTCCTCGATGTAGTGCGTCGTCAGGAAGATGGTCTTCCCCTCGTCGTTCATCCCCTGCATCAGCTCCCACAGGTCGTGCCGCAGCTGCACGTCCACGCCCGCGGTCGGCTCGTCCAGGATGAGCAGCTCCGGATCGGTGACGAGTGCGCGGGCGAGCAGGAACCGGCGCTTCATCCCGCCGGACAGCCAGTCGAACCGCGTATCCGCCTTGTCCGTCAATCCCACCGTCTCCAGCACCTCGTCCGCACGCTGCCGCGCCTCCCGCAGCGGCACGCCGTGGTACCCGGCCTTGTGCACCAGCACCTCCCGGATGGGGAAGAACCGGTCGACGTTGAACTCCTGCGGGGACAGCCCGACGAGGTCGCGGACCTCCCTGTAATCGGCCGCCACGTCGTGACCGAACACCTCCGCGGTGCCGCCGCTCTTCTCCACCAGGCCGACGAGGATGTTGATGAACGTCGTCTTCCCCGCCCCGTTCGGCCCGAGGAGACCGAAGAACTCGCCCTCCTCGACCTCGATGTCGACGCCGTCCAGCGCCTGCTCCCCCTCGTAGTCCTTCCGCAGGCCGCGGGTGTCGACCGCCAGAACCATGTCTCCCTCCTCCCCGACCAGATTTAAATACGCGGCGCGACGAATGGATATATGCGCCGGGCGGTCGCCGCAATCCTGGCGGTGCTACTCGCCGGCTGCACCGCAGCCGGGCCGCCGCAGGGACCGCGCACCGGCGCAACACCTGCAGGTGACACCACCATGTCCACATCCGACCTCACCCTCACCAGTCCGGCGTTCGACGACGGCGGACGCATACCGCAGAAATACGGGTACGAACACGCCAACGTCAACCCGCCGCTCACCGTCAGCGGCGTCCCCGAGGGAGCGGAATCACTGGCACTGGTGATGGACGACCCCGACGCGAAGCCGGTCGCGGGGAAGGTGTGGGACCACTGGGTGCTGTACGGCATCCCACCGAACGTGACCGACATCCGCGAGGACGAGGCCGCGGGCGTCGAGGGGCAGAACGACTACGGCGAACAGGGGTACGGCGGCCCCAACCCGCCGGATAAACAGCATACGTACGTCTTCACACTGTACGCGCTCGACACCGAGCTCGATCTTGAGCCCGGTGCGACCAAGGAGGAGCTGGAGCGCGCCATCGACGGCCACGTGCTCGCGAAAGATGTTCTCCGTGGAACGTACGCACCGTAGAACGCGCCGTAGAACCGTTCAGGGGGTCACTGGTCGACGAGGACCGCGTCCACCGACCCGTCCTGCCCCGGGCGGGAGGTCACGCGGGCACGTCCCTCCGCGGTCTCGATGATCGCGCCCTTGGTGATGAGGTCGCGGCGGACGTAGTCCGGGTTGGCCGGGTTCTCGACCACGCCATCGACCTCGACCGCGGTCACCTCGCCGTCGACCGCCAGGTTGACCGTCGGCGTCCGCTTCACGCGGGCCTTCGACCGTCCACCGGTGGCGTCGGTCTCCTCCACCCGTCGCTCACCGACCGTGGTCGCGGTCGGCTCACCGCCCTGCTCGTACTTCTTCGGCTTCCGGAACCGGCGTGTCCGCCCGCCGGAGGGCTTCCATCGTGACCGCGTGTGTCGCTGTGACATCGGTATCGACCTCTCCTCGCCTCCACCGCCCCCTTGCTTCAGTATATTTATAAACGTGTCAGCGGCAACGGGCGGTGTGGTAGCATGGGAGAAAACGGACCGCTCCATAAGCTTGACGGGGCGAAGGACGGCCAGGTGCTCGTCCGGCTGAAGCCGAGCGGAGGGAGCGACCACGTTGACACGGTGTCAGGCATCCTGCGGGCGTTCGACCGCCACCTCAACATGTGGCTCGAGGACGCGACGCTGGAGACGAAGGACTCGGAAACGCACTACGGGACGCTGTTCGTCCGCGGCGACAACGTCATCGTCGTGACCCCGGAATAACGTGATACACGATGCCAGAGGGCAAGCTGCGGAAGGGAAAGCGGAACACGAAGGTGCACGGCAAGTGCCGGCGCTGCGGGGAGAAATCGTTCCACCTGACGAAGAAGGTGTGCGCGTCCTGCGGCTTCGGCGAGTCCACCGAGCGCCGCGACTTCAACTGGCAGAAGGACAGGAAGGAGTAGGTATTTGAGGCAGCCGTTCAATCCGTTCTCCATGGACCTCGTCGACGCCGCCGAGCTCCTCCTCGGCAGCGCCGTTCTCATCACCGGTCTCGGCCTCTCCGCCCTCGCCGCGTACACCGAGAGCTTCCCCGGCGTGTTCACAGGGTTCGCACTGTTCCTTGCCGGGTACAAGCTGTCGCAGGTCGCGGTCCGCGACACCCCGGATACGCCGCTCCGCCGGACGGTCTCCGACCTCGTCGCCGGTGCCGAACCCGTCGACCTGCTCATGACCGTCGTGGGGATCGGGGCGATCGCGTACGGGTTCACCGTCCTGTTCCGGGCGTACGGCCGGACCGACGTGGTGATGGCCGGGGTTGCGGCGGCGACGATGTTCGCGGGCTACACCGCCGCGCACTACGGTGTGAACAAGACACTGGTGTGAACGATGGACATCACCGAACGATGGGAGGCGCTGAACGAGCGGATGCAGGCGGTGCTGAACGACCCGGAGGCGGTGTTCACCGCGGTGAAGACGCTGACCGGGCTCGGTATCGGGCTGTCCATCGCCAGCGTCAGCTTCGCGTTCGCCATGGTGTTCATCAGGCAGGGCCGGACCCTGCTCCTGTTCGCGGCCCTCGCCCTCTTCTGGAGCGGGTACCTGTTCGCCCACTACACCGCGACCGGGCAGCTCATCCACCAGCACGGCTCCGGCCGCGCACTTCCACGCGACCGGTACCGCGCCGCATCCGCAGTCCTCGGCGTGCTCCTCCTGCTCGCCGGCCTCACCGCCGTCCCGCTCCCCGCGGTGAAGGGCGACATCCTCAACACTTCGCTCGCCGCCCTCGCAGCGGCTGCAGGGTACGTGCTTGCGCACTACGGCCTGACCGACAGCCTGCTGTGAGTGGAGAGATGGGCCCGGTGGGATTCGAACATCGAAAATCTTCGATTTTCTCGGGTTCGAACCCCGTCAACGTGTATCGTCCAGATGGGCCCGGTGGGATTCGAACCCACGACTACAAGGTCTCTCTTATCGCCGCGGCGCGGCGAGACCGCTGGAGGCGGTCCGGACTGCCGGCGGCCGGGGCGGCGGTGATTAAGAGCCTTGCGCTCTAGCCAGGCTGAGCTACAGGCCCGCGGCATCCGATTCCCGGATGACGTTTAAATATCCGACTCGGCGAGCCGCCACTCCACCTCCGGGATAGGCCTATCCCGGGGAGTGTGGACAGGGGCCAGGACGGACTCCTCGTGCATCGTGTCGAGCACGTCGTACAGGAACTCGCGGAAGGCGTCGCGCCCCCTCCCGTCCCCCGTCCTCTCTCGATAGCCGTGGGCATTCCACAGACGGTCGAGAAGGTGTGAGGTAGCGCACCGTCCCTCCGCGCGGAGGACGGCGCGGATATCCTCCCTGAGTTGCTCCCGGTCCCATGCCCCCGTGATCTCCATCCCCATGCCCGATCCCCCCCGCTGCTCACCCGCTGCGGAGTGCTTCCACACGGTCCACGAACGTGAAATCCGTCTCGGTCAGTCCGCCGGCATCGTGGGATGTGATGGAGAGCACGACCTCGTCGTGGTCCCGCACCACGATGTGCGGGTGGTGGTCCAGCTCCTCCGCCACCGCCGCGACGTCATCGACGAAATCGATGGCGGCGCTGAAGTCCTCGAACTCGAACGCCTTGGTCAGCCACGCCCCCTCCTGCTCCCAGCCCTCGTGCTCGGCGACGCGGTCGATGATCTCCTCCATCTCCAGCGTCTCTGCCATGTACGGCATATTCCTCTCCACGGTTTAAATGCGTTCGTCCGGTGGAAAGCACACTTAAATCCTGCCGGGAAACCCGGAGTATGCAGGTCGCGGGCGACGTGACGTCAGGTCTCGGGGACGGGGCCCGGTACGTCGGCATGGACGCGTACCAGGAGCGGTTCGAGGCCGCGGTCGGGTTCACCCCGTTCCCCGGAACCCTCAACCTGGCGATGGAGCCGGACGAGAAGCGGGCACTCCGGGACGCGGCGGACCATGTCCGCATCGACGCGTTCACCGTTGACGGTGACCGGTACAGCGCGGTCGACGCCTACCACATGCTCGTGGAGGGGGAAGCAGCGGCGCTGCTGGAGATGGAGATAACGGAGCATCCGCCGCGCATCGCGGAGGTCATCGCACCGGTAAACCTGCGGCAGGAGCTCGGGCTCGAGGACGGTGACACGGTGACATGCCGGCCGCGCTAGACGGGAAGACCGTCGGGGTGGCGGACACCACGTTCGCCCGGTACGACATGGGCGGCCTCGCCGTCGAGACGCTGCAGGCGGAGTCGGACGTCGCCATCGAGCGGTACACCGTCCCCGGGTTCAAGGATCTGCCGGTCGCGTGCCAGCGCCTCGTGGAGGAGCACGGCTGCGACATCGTGCTCGCGCTCGGCATGGGCGGGAGCGCAGACGTTGACCGGACGAGCGCGCACGAGGCCAACCAGGGACTGATACAGGCCGAGCTGCAGACCGGGACGCACATCCTCAAGGTCCTGGTGTACGAGGACGAGGCGAAGACCGAGGACGACCTCATCGCCATCTTCGAGGACCGCGTCACCGAGCACGCGCGGAACGCGCTCAAACTGCTGGAGGGGAAGGAGACGCTGACCCCGGAAGCAGGTGGAGGCCTGCGCGAGGGCGGCCCGGACGCCGGGCCGCTGGGGGAGACGTGATGCGCATCGGCATCGTCCGCGCGCGGTTCAACGAGGAGTACACAGCGGAGATGCTCGCGGCGGCCGAGGACCGCGCCGCCGAGCTCGACCTGGATGTCGCGGCCACGGTGACGGTGCCCGGCACCCATGAGGTCCCGCTCGCGGTGGATGAGCTGCTCGCCCGGGACGACATCGACGGCGTCGTCGCGCTCGGCGCGGTCATCGCGGGGGCGACCGACCACGACGAGGTCATCTGCTACAACGTCTCCAAGCAGCTGCTCGAACAGTCCTGCGAGCACGGGAAGCCGGTCGGCATGGGTATCATCGGGCCGAACGTGTCCTGGAGCCAGGTGGCGGAGCGGACCGAGGACTACGCACGGCGTGCGGTGGAGGCGGTGCGGGAGACGGGCGCGGCGCTCGACTCAGTCTAGCACGTTCTCTGCAGCAAGCCGCTCCAGCACCGGGATCATGTACGTCGAGTAGTAGTACCAGTCGATATCCCGCGCCTCCCCGGGCCGGATCCACCGCGCCGCCCGGTGCTCGTCCGACAGCTCGACATCGCGGCTGTCCGCACGGGCGAGGTAGTACTGGCAGTCCGATGTGTCCCCGTCAAGGGTCACGGCGATGCGCTCCAGCGGCCGGACCACCTCGACATCGAGGCCGGTCTCCTCTGCCACCTCCCGCGCCACGGCAGCTTCCTCATGGTCGTCGTGCGCCTCCACGAACCCGCCGGGCGCCTCCCACCGTCCCCGGGCGTGCTCGCTCGGGTCGTCCTCGACGTTCTGCAGGATGAGCACCTCCCCGTCGTTGACGACGATGGCACGGGCGATGTCGGCGTGTTCTGGCATGGTAGAACCTTCGAAATCGGGGAGTGGACCCGGGCGGATTTGAACCGCCGATCTCCACGTCTCTGCATGTCCGCACCGGCACAGGAGGCCAACTGTTGGGCGGGTCATCGACCCGCCCTCCCCGCGTGCTAACTCCGCGTGGGAGTTATCAGCGTGGTGCTTTAACCGGGCTAAGCCACGGGTCCTGCCCTACCCATACGTGGAAAACCATTTTATAAGCCCGGGCGGATGCGCGTCTTCCACGACTTCGTCGCGATCTCCCGGGAGAAGATGGACTCGACCAGCAGCAGCACGTTGTAGGTCACCGTCGCGTTCACCCCGGCGAGCAGGAACGCCCACAGCTCCGGGAGCCGCGGGACGAACAGCATGGCGGCGCCGATGGTGCCGAGGGCGGCGATGAAGTGGATACTGCTGGCGACGATGAGCGCCTCCTCCTTGATGTTCTCCACCTGCCGGAACACGTTCCCGTACACGACGAGCGCCAGTGCACCGAACCCGAGGACCGCCCCGGTGATGTACGCCATCACGAGGCCGGGGTCGGGGAAGCCGAAGGCGTCGATGAGGACGGCACCGCTCCCCCAGATGACGAGCGTGTACCCGTACGCGCGGGACTCGTCGGTCAGGTTGATCTGCAGCCGCCCGGATACCGACATACGCCTACCGCCGCGCCCCTCCCATAAATACCTTTCCGCGACAGGACGCTACGCCGCGGTCACCTGTTCGTGCACCGCCTCCAGGAGCTCCCGCTGGTCGTCGTAGGTCAGGATGTCCCGCGCGTCCCGGTAGTTGAGGAAGTAGCCGTGCTCGTGCTCGTCGTCCGGGTTGTCCACGACCGTGACGCGCGCATCCGGTGCGGCCTCGGCGGCGAAGCAGTGGCAGGTAACGTGCACCTCCTCCCCGTCCTCCTCGAACGTCCACTCCAGCTCATGGTCAACGGGCTCCACCGATGCCAGCTCATCGATGCCCGCCTCCTCGGCGACCTCGATGCGTGCGGTCTCCTCGGGCGTCCCCTCCATCCGTCCCTTCACCAGCTCCCAGCCGTCCCAGTTCAGCGTCCGCCGCAGGACGGCGTACCGGGGGCTGCCGTCCACCACCTTGTAGAGAACGACGCAGACCCGTTCCTCCTCTCGCATCGGTGCTCACCCGGGCTGCGGCCGCCGCGCCAGCGTCAGGTCGACCTTCACGCGCTCGCCGTCGCGGATGACCGTAAGGGTGATGGTGTCGCCGACACGGGTCTCCTTCGCCAGGTAGTTGAGGATGTCATCGATCTTCCGCACCTTCCGTCCATCGATGGCCACGATGACATCGCCGCCGACCGTGGTGCTCCGGCCGTCGATCGTCACCTGCCGGTCACCGGCCTGCAGCCCGGCACGCGCAGCAGGGGAGTCCTCGACGACATCGACCACGAGGAAGCCGTGGCTCACGTCGAGGTTCATCGCCCGCCGGATCTCCGGCGTGACGTCGACACCGGACACGCCGATCCACGGGTGCCGGTACTCGCCCTGCCGGATGAGCCGCGGGACGACGCGCCGCACCGTCTCGGCGGAGACCGCGAACCCGACGCCGGAGAACGTGCGGCTCTCCGACTGTATGGCGGTGTTGACGCCGATGACCCGTCCCTCCATGTTCAGCAGCGGGCCGCCGGAGTTCCCCGGGTTGATGGCCGCGTCGGTCTGCAGGACGTTCGGGATGGAAAACTGGCCTTCCGCCCGAAGCAGCCGGTCGGTCTGGCTGATGATGCCGGCCGTCATCGTCCCGCTCAACCCGAACGGGTTGCCGATGGCGGCGACCCGCTCCCCGACCTGTATATCGCGGCTGCGGCCGATGGGCAGCGGCTGGAGCTCCACCTTCGACGGGTCCACCTTCAGCACGGCGAGGTCCGTGTAGGGGTCCGCGCCCACGACCTCGGCCTGGAGCTGCGTGCCGCTGAGGAACGTGACCTCGACCTCGTTCGCCCCCTCGATGACGTGCTGGTTTGTGACGATGTGGCCCTGCCGGTCGTAGACGAACCCGGAGCCCTGCGACCCGGTCCCCGTCCCGCCGCCCTCCGCGCGCACCGAGACGACGGAGTCCTTCGCCTGCTCGAAGATGGCCGGGAGCGGCGAGGACGCGTTCGACTGGACGATGACCTGGCCGGTGCCCGGCCCGATGCTCGGCTGGACCGGTGTGGACCGCTCCTCCTCAAGCACCGTGCTCGGCTGCATGAACATGATGCCGAGCGCGACCCCGACGAGCAGCGCGAAGATGTAAAAGTATCCCTGGTCTGCGCGCATGGCATCGGTTGTCGGCTGCCAGTTTAAAATACCCTGTCCCGCGGGACCGGTGCGGGACGAGAAGGAGCACGGTCGATCAATCTCCATAAGGCGGGCCCTTGCGGCCCGCATTCTTGCGTGCCCACTGAGCGTAACCAGTGGGTCCGGGCAGGATTGACCAAATGGTTCGAATCCTGACATTTTCATCGACGGCAGGTGGTGATAAAGACTTTAAGAAGGCTATGTCCGCTCCTCTATCAGTTCTCTGACATTCTCGTATTCTTCTATGTGGGCAACATCAATCTCTGGTTGCGATGATCCCTGACCTGCGGTGTGAATCCGTACTGTTCCTGTATCGAAATAACGAC
>JAXINY010000118.1:0-8163 GCA_034190525.1 Asbonarchaeaceae archaeon (SeqCode)
CCTCGTGCACCGAGTCCGGCAGCTTGAGCTGGGATACCAGCCGGTTGAGCTCGGACAGCGCGAACCCGAGGTTCCGGTCCTTCGACTTGGTGGCGCGGCGGTGCCATTTCCGCATCCGGTAGTACTGGCCGCGCTTCCGCCCCGAGACCTTGAACAGCTCGCCGCCCTTCCCGATCTCGGTCGACACGCCCATGTCGTGCTTCTTGTACGTCAGCGGTTCACCGGCGCGCGCCTTCTTCTCCTTCCCCTCCTGGGTGAAGGCCCGCCACTCGGGCGAGTCGTCGATGCGGTTCTCGTCGATGACGAGGCCGCAGCCGTTGCACAGCAGCTCGCCCTCGGTGTCGTGGTCGCTGAGGTTGGTGGAGTCGCATTCGGGGCACTGGAGCGCCCCGGAATCGTCCTCGGTCTCCATCGTGGTCTCATCGGTCATGGCGGTCGCCCCTGGTCGCAGAACCGGATATCACTTGAAAACACTGGAACGCGCCGTGTGCTGAAAGCTTTTATACCTGTCAAGGGATCACCGCGGCAGCGTAATAAAACTGGACGGGCAGGGACAGGGCATGGACGTCGACGCGGTCGTGGACGAGATCCGGGAGCGGGAGGAGGAACGCGCCGGGCAGGCGGAACGGCTGCGGGAGGAGCTCGCGGCGGCGGACCGGGCGTACCTCCGCCCCGTCGAGGATGCCGTGCCGGGGGAGATGGCGGTCGGGGGGGTGGACGGCGGGCTGGCGCAGGAGTCGCTGCACGGGATGGATGTCGTGTTGACGCGGGCGGTCGCGGCGGTGTTCGACTACGCGGACGGGGAGCTGTCGGCGGCGGACTACCACCCGTCGAAGAACCCGTCGCCGGACGTCCCACACCGTCAGCACCGGGCGGCAGGCGGCGGACAGGTTCGCCACCCTCCAGCGCCTGGACGCCGAGGCCGCCGCAGCGCTGTCCGCCGTCGGGGACGCGGACATGCTTCTCATGGACGGGTCCCTCGTGCCGCAGCCCGGTGACCGGCCGGACGAGGAGTCGGACCTGTTCGACCGGTACGAGGCAGTGATGGCGGACTACCGGGAGCTGTACGCGCGGGCGGAGGCCGAGGACACCGCGCTGGTCGGTGTCGTGGAGGATGCGCGGAGCGCCCGGTTCTGCAGGTTCCTGGACGAGGCAGGGATGGACGCGGACGCGGTCTCCGGGGGGCGTGACACGGTGCTGCTGCATCACGTGCTGGAGCCGGGGGAGCGGACGTGCACGGTGCCGTACGCCGCGGAGCCAACACCGGTGCTCCGCGACCTGGAGGCGGGTGACAGCGTGTACGTGTTCTACCTGCGGACATCGCGGAAGGACCGGCCGGTGCGCATCGAGTTCTACGCCGCCGGCGAGCCCGGTGGGCGGGCGGACGCCGTTGCGTCACGGGTGCTGTCGCTGTGCGGGAGCGAGAACGCGTACGGCCTCCCCCCAGTGCTGCTGGAGGCGGACCAGCGCGCGGCGCTCAGCCGGAACGAGGTGGAGGTCGTGACGAAGCGTATCCGGACGCGGCTGGCTCACCTGCCGGGGACGGAGGAGCTGCGGCGGGACCGCCGCCCGTTCTAGATGCTAGCTCACCAGAATCGATGCGACCGCGGCGACGAGTCCGATGACGACGGTCTGCAGCGCGGTGATACCGGGGGAACCGTACACCTCGGTGTCCCGCTCGACCGTGACCTGGGTCGAGGCCGTGAACCGCTCCCCGGTCTCGAGGGAGCGGCCGACGAACGTTGCCGTCCCCGTACACGTCTCCACGGAGCACGCCGCCCCGCTGAACGTGACCTGGACGGTGCGGCGCTCCCCGGCGCCGACCTCGACCGTGACACGGTCCGATGTCCGGTCGTCCCCGGCGATGCGGACGCTGGCGGCGCCCTCGCTCATCACCGTTCCGACGCCGATGTCGTAGATGTCCGGCTCGTCCAGCGGGTTGTGGAGGAGGAGGGACGCGGTCCGCTGCTCGCCCAGCCCGACACGGACCTGGTCGACGGTGACGTTCATCCGGTCCTGCGCCGCACCGCCCCCGGCCAGCAGGAGGACGAGCACGAACAGGGCGACGGGCCGCTTCATGTAGGGAACAGGACGGCGGGCAGGTTAAAATCTTCCGGTGGTGCAGGGGACAGCCTTAAGACGTTTCACCGGCAGGAAGCAGGCATGGCGGACGACGCCGGCACCATCATCTCGTCGGAGGACACGCCGACCCCGTCGGAGTTCCGGTTCGTGCTGCACCGCCCGGTGAAGCAGGGCCAGTTCGTGGAGTTCGACACGGAGGAGGGCCGGGCCATCGCCCGCGTCGCCGACGTGCGGAAGACGAACCGGTACTTCATGGAGGCGGAGTCGGTGTCGGAGTACGTCCAGTCGGATACGCCGCTGGACGAGGTGCTGCCGACGGATGACTGGGAGTATCTCGTCGGGGAGGGCCGGACGCTGGGCGTGTACGACGACGAGGGGATGATCCAGCGTCCGAGCTTCCCGCCGTCCCCCGGGACGGACGTCCAGGTGGCGGAGGAGGAGCGGCTGCACGACTTCCTCGGCCTGGACCCGGATGGCCTGCATCTCGGTGAGGTCCAGTTCCACGACCTCGACGCCTCCCTGTCGATGACCGGGCTGTTACAGAAGCACCTCGCGGTCCTGGCGCAGACCGGTGCCGGCAAGTCGTACCTGGCGTCGGTGCTGCTGGAGGAGCTGCTCGACCGGGAGCCGGGGCAGGGACAGGTGGCGGTCGTGGCGATCGACCCGCACGGCGAGTACGCGGGGTTCGCGGACGACGCGGCGTACATGGACAGGGTGAAGGTGTACCGGGACGCGGACATCCAGGTCGGCCTCCCGTCCCTGTCCGCGGGCAACATCGACCACTACTTCGACCTGACCGGGCCGCAGCGCCGGGAGCTGGGGAACGTCATCGGCGACCTCGACGACCGGAAGGGGGTGTACGGGCTGGAGGAGCTGGAGCGGGCGGTGCAGGAGCACGACATGGACGAGAAGACGCGGACCATCTGCCTCGACCGCATCCGCCGGATGCAGTACATGAACCTGTTCGGCCAGTACGACAACCCGTCGCTGGACGACGTGGAGGCAGGGCGGATGCTGGTGCTGGACCTGAGCGAGATCGTGGACCGGAAGAAGAAGCAGATCATCGCGGCGCACATCACGCAGCGGCTGTTCCGCGGGCGGCGGGACGGGGACGTGCCGCCGTTCTTCCTCCTGGTGGAGGAGGCGCACAACTTCATCCCGGAGAGCCCGGGGAGCTCGGATGCACCGGCGCGCGGACCGATAACCCGCATCGCGCGGGAGGGGCGCAAGTTCCACGCGGCGCTCGGGCTCGTGTCGCAGCGGCCGGCGAAGCTGTCGCAGACCGCGCTCTCCCAGTGCAACACGAACATCATCCTCCGCATCACCAACCCGCACGACCTGGACCGCATCAAGCAGGGAAGCGAGGGCATCACCAGCGACGTGCTCGAGTCCATCCCCGGGCTGCGCGTCGGGGAGGGCGTCGTCGTGGGTGAGGCCGTCAACGAGCCGACGTTCGTCTCGGTGCGGGAGCGCAGCACGGACGAGTTCGACACCGGGAAAGACCTCGAGACGGCCGCACAGGAGTACGCGGACGCGGAGGAGCAGCGGGACGAGGACGTGGACGCGTTCGTGTGAGAACAGGCGTTATTCTGCGTCGAGGTGCGACGTGTCGTTGACGCGGTTGATGCGCCAGCCGCGGTAGTCCTCGTACTCGAGCTCGTTGACGCACGCGTTCGACTGGCGGATGGCGTGGGCGCGGCCGGAGTCCGCCCCGAGCGCGGCGGTGAGGATGGCGCGGTTCACCCAGCCGTGGCCGACCAGGACCACGGTGTCGCCGCCGTGCTCCCGGCGGATGTCGTTGATGACCGGGCGGACGCGGCCCCTGACGTCGTCAACGTCCTCCCCACCGTCCGGCTTCAGCTCGTCGAGCTCGTCGGGGTGGTCGATGTGGTCGCGGCGGGTGTCACGCGGCTCGCCCTCGAGCTCGCCGTACGTCCGCTCGCGCAGCGCCTGCAGCGACTCGGGCTCCAGGCCGTGCTCGACCCCGACGATCTCGGCTGTTTTCCGGGCGCGGGCCAGGTCGCTGGTGTAGACCGCGGCAACGTCCTCCTCCGCGAGATGCTCCGCGAGCCGGCGCGCCTGCTCCCGTCCGGCCTCGTTGAGGTCGACGTCGGTGTGGCCCTGCAGAATCTCATCCCTGTTGTGGTCGGTCTCGCCGTGCCGCGCCAGGAGAATCCGTGTCATGTCCCGTGCATGGGCGGTGGTCTTTAAGAATTCACGGACTGGCCGTCCCGGTCGATCTCCCCGCGGCGGATACGCGACGAGCTGATAGGGGTGCCGTCCGCGGCGGTGACGAGCGGGACCTCGATGATGTCCAGCGGGGCGCGGCCCGCGGCGGCGCGCTCGTCGTTGATGCGGTCCGCTCCGTCCCGCGTCTCCGGGGTCACCGCGATCGCATCCCCGTCCTCCACCGCGTTCCCACGGAAGCCGGTGATCTCGCGGAGGGTGGCGCGGCCCGCCAGCCCGTACCGGTCGAGGAACGCCTGCACCGCTGCCTCCCGCTCCCGGTGCGGGGCGGCCCCGTCCGCGTCCAGCTTGTCGGCGAGGTAGCTGTCGGCCGTGACCCCGATGTCGACGTGGTCGCCGCGGGCGAACGCGGCGAGGAGGAGGGAGCGGTGGCCGGCGTGGAACCGGTCCCACGACCCGCCGACGATGACGTGGTCGTGGGTGCGGCGGCCGACCAGCCCCTCCACGAACCCCTTCACCGCATCATCCGGGTCTAGGATAACGGCGCCGGTGTCGCGCTGGCCGTACACGACGACGGATCGGGGTGACGCGAACGTGACCGCGGGAAGGGCGAGCAGGTCCTCCTCCCCGTCGACCACGAGCTTCGTGGAGCAGTCGCGGGCGACGGCCTCGCGGACGGCGCGCCACGCCGCGGCGGTGACCCGGCCCGCCGGGTTCCCGACGTGCTCCACGCGGTCGGCGGGGATGGCGTCGAGCCGGCCCGGGTCGATGGGGTCGCGCTGGATGCGGCCGTCCACGACCGCGATGTCCGGGGCGATGCCCGCGGCCGCGCAGTCGAGGGAGACCCGGTCCCCGACAGCGATGAGCCGGTGGAACGACCGGCTGGACAGCTCGTCGACGAGCTCGCCGCCCTGGACGACGGTGCCGCGCGGTGTGCGGAGCTGCTCCCGGTCCGCGGCCGATGGTTCGTACACGGTGTCCATGTCACTCCCCCGCCGCGGCCTGGACCTCGGTGAGGCCGGTCCCGGTCTCCTTCTTCGCGAGCGTGTACAGCTCCCCGGTCGCAGCGGTCTCCAGCCGCTCCTCGTGGGTGATGAGGAACAGCTGGTCGATGAGGTCGGCGACGCGCGTCCGCAGCGTGTCCGCCAGGTCCTCGATGGCGGCGGCGTCGAGGTTGTGCGTGGGCTCGTCCAGCATCAGCACCTGCCACGACGGGGAGAGGACGATGGAGAGGGCGACGCGGAGTGTGAGGGCGGCAGCGTGGCGCTCCCCGCCGGACACCTCTCCCTCCACCGGCACCCAGTTCCCCTCGTCATCCTGGAGCTCGACGGCGTAGTCCTCCTGCGCGTTCAGCCGGATGCCCTGGTAGTCCCCGTACGGGTACACCCGGTCCCAGACGTCCCGCATGACGTCGTTGACCGCGGTGACGAAGCGTTCCCGGAGCTCGGTCTGGGTGGTCTCGAGGGCGTGCCGCAGGTCGTCCATCGCCTCGAGCGTCTCGCGGTACTGCTCCACCGCTGCACGGTGCTCCTCCAGCCGGTCCAGCTGCTCCTCGAGCTCGTCCAGCCGCTTCCGCCGCTCGGCGAGTACCTCCTCCTTCCCCTCGATCCTGTTCGCCAGCACCTCCTCCTGCTTCTCGAGCTCTGCGACGCGGTCGCGCACCGCCTCCAGCCGGTCCTCGTCGTACCCGGCCTCCTCGATGTCGGCCTCGAGCTCCTCCAGCTCCGTCTCGCGCTCCGCCAGCTCCTCCTGCACCTGCAGGAGCTCCTCGGCCGCCTCGATCTCCTCGAGCGCGGTCTCGATGGCGTCACCGCGGTCCGGGTCGAACGCGTCCTGCAGCTCCTCGAGCTCGGTCTGCGTCGCGTCGATGTCGTCCGCGACCGCGTCGAGCTCCTCCTCCACCGCCGTCAACCGCTCCTCCGCACCCTTCAGCTCGAGGAGGCTGTCCCGCCGGTCGGCGAGCTCCTCGTGTCGCTCCGTGAGCTCTTCCTCGGTGTCCGCGAGGTCTGACAGCCGGTCGTCGATGTCGTCCAGCTCGTCGCGCGCATCCTCGAGGACGGTGACGCGGTGCTCCCTGTCGAGCGCCTGGCCGCACGTCGGGCAGGTATCGCTGGCCCCGGACAGCTGGTCGAGGGTGTCCTGCAGGTCCTGCTGCCGGGCGGCGAGGCGCTCCCGCTCCGACCGCACCGCCTCCAGCTCCTCTTCGACCGCGTCGAGCTCCTCCTCCACCGTGTCGAGCTCGTCGAGGCGGTCCAGCCGCTCCTCGAGCTCCTCCGTCTCCGCCTCCAGCTCCTCGCGGCGCCCGGTGAGGTGGTCGAGGTCGCCCCGCAGCTCGGATATGCGGTCCTCCTGCTCCTCGAGCTCCTCCTGCTCGGCGGTGAGGTCGTCGCGCTCCGCGGCCAGCTCGTCGGCGGTCATCCCGCTGTAGTCGCCGGCGGCATCCTCCAGCTCCTGGATGCGGTCCTGCAGCGTGTCGATGCGGGTGGTGAGGGCGGTCCGCTTCTCCTGCATCGCCTCCACCGCCTCCTTCGCCTCCTCCAGCCCGGCCAGCTCGTCCCGTGCGGCGTCGAGGTCGTCGGCGACGTCCTCGCGCTCGTCCCGCAGCTCCTCGATATCCGCCGCGATCTCCTCCACGGAGTCGCGCAGCTCCTCGATCACCTCCTCGTCGAGGTCGGCCTCGAGCTCGGCGAGGTCCTCCCGCTGGCTGTCCCGCCGGTCCTCCAGCCGGTTGATGACGGTGACGAGCGTGGAGCGCGCGGTCTCGAACCGGTCGAGGTCGAGGAGGTCGTCGATCTTCTCCTTGCGCTCCCCGGCGCGGAGGGTGAGGAAGTAGTCGAGCTCGTTCTGCTCGGAGTAGACGGCGCGGGCGAACAGGTCGTAGTCGATGCCGAGCACGTCCTCGACCTCGGCGGTGACCTCCCCGGCCTGCGGTGCGGCGACGAGGTCGCCGTCCTGCCGGAGCTCGGAGGTGGTGGTGCCCTTGCCGCGCTCCACCTCGCGCCGGACCGTGTACTCGCTGCCGTCCCGTTCGAACCCGACCTCGATGACCGCCTCCTGTGCGGGGGAGGGGACGCGGCGGATGAGGTCGTCGAGCGTGACGCGGCGGGACTGGAGCGCGGGCGTGGTGCCGTACAGCCCGAAGCAGACTGCCTCGAGCACCGACGACTTGCCGGAGCCCATCTCCCCGACCAGGACGTTCACCCCGCCGGAGAAGGTGAGCTCGGTGTCGTGGTGGGACTTCCAGTTCTCGAGGTACACCCGGGTTATCATACCGGTGAACTGCGTCCAGAAGCTTAAAACGGTGCTATCGCCGCCGCTCCCGGCAGGGACGGTCCGGTCGCCGGACAGGAGCCGCAGGGATTTTTATATCTCGGCCCGGCGGCATCGATATGGATGTGAGCATCCGGGATACAGGCGTCATCCCGGCGACCCCGGCGGCGCGCCGGCTCGCCGAGGAGCAGGACTGGCGGACGGAGTCGCCGTCGCCGGACCACGTCGGGGACGCGCTGGACCGCATCGGGTTCCCGACCGACCGCCACGATTACGTCGTTCTCACCGCTCACGATGACGGGTACAGCGTCAGGTTCACCGGGGACGAGGACCGCCGGGTCCCGGTGGAGCGGCCGTCGTTCACCGCGACGGCGCGCGGTGTCGCGGCGCGGGAGTACGGGCTCGACGCGCTCGGGCGGACGCGGCGGCCGTTCGTCCCTGCGGAGGATGTCGGCGAGGAGTACGACCAGGCGGTGCGCCTGTTCAACCCGGACATGCGGGAGGTCTCGGAGCGGTTCGACCACCCGATCTCGACCACGCCCGAGCAGGGACCGCACAGCGACCACTGGCAGTACGTCAAGCACGGCGTTCCCGGGTACCACGTCACCAGCGAGACGGGAAGCG
>JAXINY010000118.1:8173-17082 GCA_034190525.1 Asbonarchaeaceae archaeon (SeqCode)
CGGTGCGCCTGTTCAACCCAGACATGCGGGAGGTCGCGGAGCGGTACGCGGACGGCGTGGCCGAGAACAGCGGCCGGCTGCAGCGGACGTACATCATCGACTAGAACTCTTCGAGCGTCTTCTCCGCACCGGTCTCGCTCTCCGCACCTGTATCGGGATCGGTGTCCTCCGGGTCACCTCTGTGCTCCACCGCGATATCCAGCGCCTCCACGAGGTCGAGCGCGGCATCGGTCTCCTCGTCGGCGAGCAGGTCGAACAGCTCCTCGACCGGGAGGTCGCGGTCGAGGTTGTCGCGGAGCGCCGCCAGCCCCATCTCCGCGACACTCTCCCCTGTCTCCAGCGCCGCAGCACCGCCGTCGCGGTCGGGCCGGTCGATGTCCAGGGTGAGGGAGAGGATCGCATCCCCGTCGTACATCGCCTGGATCTCCGACTGCTTGACGGCAGCGGATGTCTCGCCGCGGAGGATGAGGCGGACCAGCGGCCGCCGCTCCCTGTCGCCGGACACTATCTCGTCCATCCGCTCCCGCACCGCATCCAGCACCGCGCTCCCGTCCAGCCCGTCGACATCGATCTCCTCGTGGTACAGGTCGCGCGGGCTGTCCAGCTCGTGGAACTGCAGCTCGTCCGTCGCGGTGTCGACGGTGACGAAGCCCTTGGGCTGCTCGGCCTCGACCTTGTTCATCTGCGTCGTCACCGTGCTGCCGGGGATGACGAGCTCCTTCTCCCCCTCGATGTGCTGGAACCAGTGGATGTGCCCGTCCACCAGCAGGTCGAACCCGTCCGGCAGGTCCTCCATGGACAGGGCGTCGTGGTCGGGCGAGGTGTACACCAGGTTCTCGACGCTCTGGTGGAAGACGAAGATGTTGTACGCGTCCTCCACCGGCTCCGGGTCGAACCTGTCGAGGACCGCGGGGGCGTACCGCTCCGGGACACCGGACATGCCGTGGACGGCGACGCGCTCCCCGTCCCGCTCGAACACCGCGGTCTCGTTGTGCAGGTGGAGCAGGTAGTCCATCTTCTCCAGCAGCTCGATGGGGTTGGTGAACTCGGTGTTCCGGCGCTCGTGCGTGCCGTGGATGGCGACGACCGGGGTGCCGCTGAAGTCGTGCGTGATATCGCTCGCGTCGGTGAGGGAGACCCCGGAGCTGCCGCCGCGGTAGATGTTGAAGCAGTCGACCGCGTTCCCGAGCACCTCCTGCTTCGGCACCTTCTTGTCAAAGATGTCGCCGGGCAGGATGACGAGGTCCGCGTCCACGGTCCGCTCGAACGCCTCGCGGGCGTTGCGGAACGGGTCGTCACCGCGGTCGCTGCCCCACCGGTAGCCGAAATGGGTGTCGGACACGATGGCGACGTCCATACCGCGGCATCGCGGCCGAACCTCTAAAATCTATCCGCCGAGCGCGGAGATGTCCTGCTCCAGCTCGACGGGCGGTGACTCGAAGACGTGCTGACCGTCCCGGGTGGCGTACACCGTCCGGTTGTCCTGCACCGCGCCGCTGGCGACGCGGAGGGTGACTGCGTAGGTGCCGGACGGGTGCTCCTCAACGGCACCGAGCGTGTACGTGACGCCGGGCGGGGCGCGCTCCTCGTAGTGGTGCAGCACCGTGCGGCCGACATCGGTGGCGTCGCCCTGGACAGGGGAGGCGGAGGAGAACGCGAGCATGGTGACGACCACCATCCCGGCGAGGAAGCCGAGGAAGAACGCGTACCGGGAGTTCCCGAGCACGTCCACGGTCTTCTGCCAGTTGCTGCCGCCCTCCCAGTCCTCCATCTCGTCGTGCTCCACTGCCGAGTGGATCCACACGCCGCGCTCGGTGTCGAACGCCTCGCCGCACTCGTCGCACCGGGGCATAACAGCCTACACGGCCCGAACGGGTTTATAACCCTTGCCGTTGGCAGCGGCCGCGCTCACCGGTCGTCAACCTCGTCCAGCACGGCGTCGATATCCTCGCGCCGCTCCACGTCGGGATGGAAGTAGAACATCGCGTCCTCCCGCAGGTCGCCGATGATGTACACCGCGTCGGTGTCGGAGGTGAGGGCGGCGCCGAGCTCGGCGTGGGCGCCGCGGCCGTCCTCGTTCGCCAGCAGGACGAACACGTCGCACTCCTCCACCGCCGCGATGTCGGCCGCGGCATAGGCGGCGGACCGGTCCGGCCGGTCCGCGTACGAGTCCAGCGACTCGTGCGCGGTCCAGTCCTCGGTGATGGTGTGGCCATGGTCGCGGACCCGGTCCATCATCGCGGCGACCTCGTCGCGGCGGTGGAACCGGCCGGCGATGTAGAACCTCATGCAGGGTGGACGAGACCGGAGATTGAAACCATCTGCGGTCCCCACAGCGCCGCGCTCCCGCCCGCGCAAACTATTTAAGCATCCGGCGGCAACCATCTGACCATGCGCGTTTTGCAGCTGTTCTACTCGTCCGACAGCGAGGCATGCCGGCGGACGCTCCGGATGCTGGAGGAGCTGGTGGAGCGCGAGGACGAGGAGCTGGTGCTGGTGGCGAACGATGTCGGGACGGAGGAGGGCCGGATGAAGGCGCAGGAGTTCGAGATTTCGACCGTTCCGACCACCGTCGTGGACGGCGACCGCATCATCCGCGGTGTGCCGCAGAGCCCGGAGCAGGTGCTCGAGGACCGCTGATTTTTAAATCTCCGGCAGGAGAGGGGATGTGGATACGATGGACGGTGAGTGCGTTCCGCACCCGGCGACCGTGTAACGGTCCGCGGAGCGTCACCTGTCTCCTAGCTTCTGCGCGGGGTGGACGCGATGACTAGCCACGACGCGATCGTATCGCACCTGGACAGCGAACTGGATGTCGCGCACTACAACGACGCCGGGGACAAGTTCAACGGGGCGCTCGTCTCCGGGGAGGGCGCGGTGGACCGTGTCGGGACGTGCGCCAACTGCACGTTCGAGACCATCGCGGCCGCGGCGGAGCAGGGCTGCGACGTCGTCATCTCGCACCACGGCGGGTGGGCAGAGTTCGACGGCGACCTGCTCGCGGAGAAGAAGCAGCGCATCGCGGAGCACGGTCTCACGTGGTACATCGCCCACCACGCCCTGGACTGCGCCGACGAACGGTACGGTGTTGCGGTGGCGCTCGCGGACAAGCTCGGCATCGGTATCGAGGGGTCGTACGCGGCTGTGGAGGGCGGCGACGCCGGCCGGTACGGCACGCTCGACGTGTCCGCCGCGGAGTTCCGGGAGCGGCTGGCCGCCATCGAGGAGGAGTACGAGGTGGTCGGCAGCCTGGACGGCATCGGTGACGCACGGATCGGGGTCATCGGCGGCGGGGGCGGCGTGTTCAGGGAGCTACTGGACGAGACCGTGGACATCGGCTGCGACGTGCTCGTCACCGGCAGCACCGCGTTCTACACCAGATTCCACGCCGATGAGCTCGGGCTGGCGATGGTCGGCCTGGGCGAGACCTCCAGCGAGAAGTGGGGCGTCCACCGCCTCGGCGAACACTTAAAAGAGCGGTTCGGGGACGTTGACGTGATGCGTCTCGAGGAGACGGACTGGTGATACCATGCCCGAGAAGAGCCCGTTCGACGTCGACATCCGCGTGGGAACAGTGAAGAGAGCGGAGGCGTTCCCGGAGACGGACAAGTCCGGCATGTGCAAGCTGTGGATCGACCTCGGTGATGAAGAGGTGCAGTCCTGCGCGCAGCTGCTGCACCACCACGAGCCGGAGGAGGTTGAGGGGATGCAGGTGCTGGCCGCGACCAGCCTCGGCAGCGTCCGCATCGCCGGGTTCAAATCCGAGGTGCTGACGCTGGGCGTGCCGGGCGACGACGGCTACCCGGTGCTGGTGACGCCGGAGGAGGACGTGCCGGACGGCGGTGAACTGTATTGATACGAGGTCGATGATGCGATGAGCCAGGAGCTCGGTATCACGGTGTCGAAGGACGAGGACATGGGCGAGTGGTACACCCAGGTCGTCAAAAAGGCAGAACTTGCGGACTACGCGCCCGTGGCCGGGTGCATGGTCATCCGGCCGTGGGGGATGGCAATCTGGGACCGCATCCAGGACATCTTCGACGACTGGATCCAGGCGGACGGGGTGGAGGACGCGTACTTCCCGCTGTTCATCCCGGAGTCGTACCTGGAGCAGGAGAAGGATATCGTCGAGGGATTCGACCCTGAAGTTGCGTGGGTGACCGAGGGCGGGTACGAGGAGCTGGAGGAGCGGCTCGCCGTCCGGCCCACGTCCGAGTCCATCATCGCGCCGTACATGGCGAAGTGGATCCGCTCCTACCGTGACCTGCCGCTGCGGCTGAACCAGTGGGCGAACGTGGTGCGGTGGGAGGCGACGGAGACCACGCCGTTCCTCCGGACCAAGGAGTTCCTGTGGCAGGAGGGGCACACCGCGCACGCGGACGACGCGGCGGCTGACGAGGAGATGTACACCCGGCTCGACCAGTACGAGCAGCTGCTGGAGGAGGTGATGGCGATATCGGTGATGCAGGGGCGGAAGCCGGAGCACGACAAGTTCCCCGGCGCGAACACGACCACGACCATCGAGGCACTGATGCCGGACGGGAAGTCCCTGCAGAGCGGGACGTCCCACAACCTCGGCACGGACTTCGCGGAGGCGTTCGACATCACCTATACGGACCGGGACGAGGAAGAGAAGCTGTGCCACACCTGCTCCTGGGGCCTGTCCACCCGCGTCATCGGCGCGCTCATCATGGCGCACGGCGACGACCAGGGCCTCGTGCTCCCGCCGCGCATCGCCCCGAAACAGGTGGTCATCGTCCCCATCTGGCAGGACGACAACGAGGACGCGGTCCGGGACTACGCGGAGGACGTGTACGACGAGCTGACAGACGCGGGCTTCCGCGTGGAGCTGGACGACCGGCCGCACCGCAGCCCCGGGTACAAGTTCAACGAGTGGGAGCTGAAGGGGGTGCCGCTCCGCATCGAGATCGGTCCGGACGAGATGGAGGACGGGATGCTGACCGGTGTGCACCGCGACACCGGCGAGCAGGAGCAGTTCGACCGGGACGACGTGGCGGCGCACGTCGAGCAGGACCTGGACGCGATGCAGGACCGGCTCCTCGAGCAGCAGCGCACGTTCCAGCAGGAGAACGTGCGCGAGGCCGCATCACAGGACGAGATCGAGGAACTCATCCGGGAGCACGGCGGCTACGTGAAGGCCGCGTGGTGCGGCGATGAGGCGTGCGAGGAGCCGGTGAAGGACGCGGTCGCGGCGGACATCGTCATGGTGCCGCTGGAAGACACGGCGGTGGACGGCGACTGTGCGGTGTGCGGCGAGGACGCGGCGGAGGTCGCGTACTTCGCGAAGAACTATTAAGCCGGCCTCTCCAACCTTGCGGTATGCTGGACGACCTCGACCGGCTGAACGTGCCGCGGTACTACGCGCTCGCCGCCATCTACCACGTCGGGGCGGAGGATATCGGGCGACGCCGGCTGGCGGACGAGCTCGGGCTGACCGAGAGCAAGACGCGGACCATGCTCGACCATCTCCGGGACGCGGGATACATCGAGGTGCAGGAGACCCTGACGCTGGCGGAGCGCGGCTCCGACGTCCGCGAGGAGCTGGCAGGGACGGTGAAGCAGGTCTCCCCGGTCTCGCTCGACTACCTGGTGGACGATGCCGAGACGCTCGCGGTCCTCCTCGCCGACACGGACATCGAGGACGAGCTCTCCCTGCGGGACGAGGCGGTCCGCGGCGGGGCGACCGGGATGACCGTTCTCACGTACGACGACGGGTTCCGGTTCCCGGAGCGCGAAGAGCCGGGGAGCGCGGCGTACCGGGAGGACCGGAGGCGGCTGGACGAGCTGTTTGGTGCGGCGGCCGGGGACGGCGACACCCTCCTCGCGGTGTTCGCGGGGGCGCGGCCGGACGCGGCGGCGGGGATGTGGCGGGCGCTGCTGGCGCTGCTGGCATGAGGTGCCGGCGGGGCTACTGCCGGTCGATGCTGACGTGGGGCAGCTGCGACAGCCGTCCTGTCTCCCCGGAGAGGATGCCCATCACGGTCTCCGCGATGTCCTCGCGGGCATCGGCGAACCGGTGCACGTCCACGCGCTCCTCCATCTGCGCCGGTGTCGGTTCATCGAAGTCGTAGCCGGTGGTGGACGTGGCGACCGTTACCTGGGTGTACTCGCCGTCGAGCCGCTGCCACGGCGGGGTCGACTCCGCGTAGACCACGTACACATCGGTCCGCGGTGGTTCGGACACTGCCCCGATGCTGTACGTCGTGCCGTCGGGATGCTGGATGCCTGACGGCGGCTGGAGGGCGATGATGTTGTCCACGGCCGTCCATGGCTCCAGGTCGTCCCCCTCGACGTAGGACTGCTCGAGCACGCGCAGGAGGCTGTACCCGCCGGCGCAGTGGCCGGCGGCGGTGGTCGGTGTATCTGTATCGACGAGGCGCTCGTAGAGGTTGTCCGTCTTCTCGCGGACCTGCCGCGGCGCATCGCCGGTGAACCAGACCCAGGCCGGCCGTTCGGTCCCCTCCCCGAAGAACCGCCGGTACCGGGGCTCGTCGTGGCTTCGCTTCAGGAACACCTCGAGCCCGCCGAGGCACTGGTTGCCCCCGGTGACGAGCAGGAGGTCGCCGTCGTAGGCCGGCGTCGTCCCGTCCACCTCCTGTTCACCGCTCACGACGCCGGGTAGGCGGGCTGCGCGGCGCCGCTGGCCGGGAGTGCGTCCGCCTGCGGAAGGACGTCGTCGAGGTCGAGCCCGCCGCAGTAGTCGGTGTCGTCGGCGAACCGGTCGGCCTCGACGAACGTCACCGTGTCGGCGTCGTCGTAGGCGTCGATGGGGTCGGCGGCGAGCTCGCCGTCGACGAAGAACTCCGTGCGGCGCATGTCGCTGCCGTCGATGTCGACGAAGTAGGACTCGACCGTCTCCCCGGCCTCGCGCACCTCGCCGTCCCGGGTCTCGAACGCCTCGGAGACCGTGTATGACATGGCCTCCACCGACCCCGTGACGGCGCCCTGCACCATCAGCTGCTGGAGCGCGCCAAGCGCGTCCTCCCCCGCGGGGACGGTGTAGGTCAGGGCGCGGCTCACGTCCGTGGCAGCAGCGTCATCGTACCGCCGGTCCATGACCGGCGGTCCGGAAGATCCCTGTTCTTCCGCCGTCTCGTCCACCCCGGCCCCGTATCTCGGCGGTTCCACTGCCGCGTCGGCGAGCAGCCGCTCGCCCTCCACCGGTCGGGCGGGAAGCGGAAGGGGGCCGGGCGTCGCGGGGTCAGCGGTGTCACCGGCCTCCGGGTACGTGTCCGGGGCGGCCGTGTTGACCGCCGCGGCATAGGGAGAACGGGTCGGCACGCCGCCGGTCCCGGCCACGGCGAACGGCCGCTCTGGCGTCCAGGTCCGGACGGTGCTGCTCCCTGCCCCGGTCTCATCGACGGTCGCCCCGGCCATCGGGGCGGGGGCGCCGGCAGCGACTGCAGGGAGGTCGTCGGGGAGGGGGACGGTCGCCATCCACGCTGCCGCGACGTCCGCGACCGCGTCCGTGTACGCCGCGTCGACGGCGGGGATGGTGTGGCCGTGGACCGTCTCCTCCTCGGATATGGATATCGTGCCGCCGCCGCGGCGTCCGTGAAGCGTGCGACGGGTGAACTCGATCTCGACACGTCCGCCGCGGTCACGCGTCGCCACGTCCACCAGCTGCGTCCGCCTGGCGGACACGGCACCTGTATCGGCCTGTTCCAGCGGTTCCGGGCCTGTTTGCTCCGTCGTTGCGACTGCGTCATGTGCGAGTGTCTGCTGCGCCATACCCCCACCCGGGATAATGTATCCCGGTTTCGGGGCCGGCATTAAATATGCTTCGGTCACCGGTCGGCGACGAGGTCGGCGTAGGCCATGGTGCCTCCCTCGGTGTCGCGGAGCACCGTGTCACCGGTCCGGACGGCGAGCTCTCCGTCGAACACGGGGGCGTCGTGGACGAAGGTGTGGAACGCGCCGTGCTCGCCGCAGGGGTCGACCGCGGCGGGCAGGTCCTGCAGCAGGTCGCGGTCGTACCGGCGGCCGGCGAACGACGGGTCCAGACGGTCGGTGTCGACGCAGACCAGCGTCGCCGCGAACCCGGCATCGATGAACCGGTCGGCAAGGGAAGCTGTGTCACGGTTCCACAGCGGCCACAGCCCGTCGAGCCCTGCATCCGCGAGCAGCTGCTCGCGGTCCCGCCGCACATCGGCGAGGAAGATGTCCGCGTACACCACGGCATCGACACCCCTACCGGCCAGCCGGTCAAGCGCGTCTCGCATCGCCGCGTCGTGGTCCGCCCGGGTGTAGCCCGGCGGCAGCTCCAGCGGGTCAAGCGGAACTCCCATCGCGTCGGCCTGCGCCCGCAGCAGTTCGGTGCGGACGCCGTGGATGGACACGCGGTCGTGCTCGGCCGCGACCGTCGTCACCAGCCGGTCCACCGTCATATCCCGCCGCTGCATGACGTCGTGGAGCGCCAGCGCCGAGTCCTTCCCCCCGCTCCATGCGACGGCGACGCGCACCATGCCCTGCGGGACGGGTGCGAGCGTTTAATGCGTTCCGCCCCATGCTCAGGTATATAAAGGTTTTAGCATAAACTGGCGGTAGCACCCGCCGACGGCGGGATGCCCTTTCTGAGGGTTTCGGATGGAACGCGAGATGGACGAGGTCAAGGAACTCGAAACAGGAACCACGACTGTCGGACTCACGATCGGGTCCGGTGTCATCCTGGCCGCGGACAACCGCGCCACGATGGGCAACCTGAAGGCGTCGAAGGAGGCGCAGAAGGTGTTCCGCCTGGATGACACGCTCGGCATGACCATCGCCGGCTCGGTCGGCGACGCGCAGCGGCTCATCCGGTTCATGCGGTCGGAGCTGAAGAAGCGGAAGCTCGAGACCCGGGAGCTGACCGTGAACGGTGCGGCGACCCTGCTGGCGAACGTGCTGCA
>JAXINY010000091.1:0-16886 GCA_034190525.1 Asbonarchaeaceae archaeon (SeqCode)
AGGAGCGCCTGTTCGAGGCCGACCCGTCCGGGGAGGACAAGTTCTACATCACCGTTGCCTACCCGTACCCGAGCGGCGGGATGCACATCGGCCATGTCCGCACGTTCGCGCTCCCGGACGTGTTCGCCCGGTTCAAGCGGATGCAGGGGTACAACGTCCTGTTCCCGATGGCGTGGCACGTGACAGGGACGCCCATCATCGGCGCCCTCGAACGGTTGAAGGAGGGGGACGAGGACCAGCTGCACGTGCTGCGGGACGTGTACAACGTGCCCGAGGAGACGCTGGAGTCGTTCGAGGAGCCGATGGACTTCGCGGAGTACTTCATCGAGCACTCGTACAAGGCGAACATGCAGCGGCTCGGGTTCGGGATCGACTGGCGCCGTGAGTTCACCACCAACGACGACCGGTACAACCGGTTCATCGAGTGGCAGTACAAGCGGCTGCAGGAGCAGGGCCTGGTGGAGAAGGGGCTGCACCCGACCAAGTACTGCCTCAACGACGAGAACCCGGTGACGACGCACGACCTGCTGGAGGGCGAGTCTGCGGAGAAGCAGGAGTACAGCCTGGTGAAGTTTTCGTCAGGCGGGCGCGTGTTCCCGATGGCGACGCTCCGCCCCGAGACGGTGTACGGTGTGACGCACGCGCTCATCGACCCGGACGCGGACTACGTCGTGGCGGATGTCGATGGGGAGGAGTGGGTGGTCAGCGCGGCGGCGGTGGAGAAGCTGCGGCACCAGCAGCACGACGTCGAGCTGCTGGCGGAGCGCCGCGGCGAGGCGTTCGTCGGGGAGCGGCTCGAGAACCCGGTGACCGGGGACACCGTCCTGCTGCTGCCGGCGTCGTTCGTCGACCCCGCGTCCGGTTCGGGCGTCGTCATGTCGGTCCCCGCGCACGCGCCGTACGACTGGATATCGCTGCAGGACCTGAAAGCGGAGGCGGAACAGCTGGCGGAGGAGTACGGCGTGGATGCGGACGCGGTCCGCGGCATCGAGCCGAGGACGATAATCGACGTGGACGGGTACGGCGACCTCCCCGCGGCGGAGGCGTGCGAGGATCACGGCGTCGATTCGCAGGAGGACGAGGACGCGCTCGAGCAGGCGACGGAGGACGTGTACGAGAAGGAGTTCCACACCGGGACGCTGAACGAGCGGTGCGGCGCGTTCGCCGGCGAGCAGGTGAACGCGGTGAAGGACCGGCTCATCGACCACTTCGAGGAGGAGGGAGCGTTCACCGCGATGCATGACTTCTCGGAGGAGGTGGTGTGCCGGTGCGGCGGCCAGGTCATCGTCTCCGAGCAGGAGTCCTGGTTCCTGTCGTACGACGACCCGGCGTGGAAGGACAGCGTCAACGCGGCGCTGGCGGACATGGACCTCATCCCCGGCAACATCCGGGAGCAGTTCGACCACACCGTGGACTGGCTGGAGAGCTGGCCGTGCATCCGGAACTACGGCCTCGGCACGAAGCTCCCGTTCGACGAGGAGTTCGTCATCGAACCGCTCTCGGATTCGACCATCTACATGGCGTTCTACACCATCCGCCACATCATCGACGACGTTGACCCGGAGAAGCTGGAGCCGGTGTTCTTCGACCACGTGTTCAACGGCGACGGAACCGCGGCGGAGGTCGCCGACGAGACCGGTATCGACCAGGCCGTGGTGGCGGAGGCGCGGGAGAGCTTCGACTACTGGTACCCGCTCGACTGGCGGACCACCGCCAACGAGCTCATCGAGAACCATCTCACGTTCATGGTGTACCACCACGCCGCGCTGTTCGACGAGGCCGACTGGCCGCAGGGCATCGCCACCTGGGGGCTGGGCACGCTGGAGGGCGAGAAGATGAGCAGTTCCAAGGGGCACGTCAAGCTGCCGGACGAGGCCATCGACGAGTACGGCGCTGACACGACCCGGTTCTTCCTGTTCTCGAGTGCGGAGCCGTGGCAGGACTTCGACTGGCGCGCCGACCAGCTGAAGAACCAGCGGAACAAGCTGCGGCAGTTCCACGACGACGTGCAGCAGCTGCACGGGAGCGGCAGGGACCGTGAGGAGACGCGGCTGGACCGGTACCTGCGGTCGCGGCTGCACCGCGGCATCGACGGGGCGACAGAGGCGCTGGAACGCTTCGAGACCCGGACCGCGGCGATGACCGCGTTCTTCGAGCTGCGGAACGTGCTCGACTGGTACCGGGAGCGCACGGACACGCCCAACCGGGCGGTCGTGGACGAGTTCCTCGAGGCGCAGGTCCGGCTGCTGGCGCCGTTCACCCCGCACCTCTGCGAGGAGCTGTGGGACGCGATGGGGAAGGACGGGCTGGTGGCGGAGGCGGAGTGGCCGGAGGCCGACGCGGACGCCATCGACCCCGCCGTCGAGGCGGGCGAGGCGATGCTGGAGGACGCGGTCGACGATATCAGGGACATCGCCGGCCTTGTCGACGGGTTCGACCGCATCCGTCTCATCGTCGCCGAGGCGTGGAAGCGGGAGGCCGCGGCCAGCATCGCGGAGAAGCTGGATGCAGACGTGGACCGCGGCGCTCTCATGGACGAGCTGACCGGGGACGAGACGCTGCGGGAGCACGGCGAGGAGCTCTCCGCGCTGGTCGAGGAGTACAGCGAGCAGCCCGGCGACCTGCCCGACGTGCGGATGACGGCGGACGAGGAGGCGGAGCTGTTCCGCGAGGCCGCGGGCTTCCTGTCCGACCGGTTCGACGCCGACGTGACCGTCGAGCAGGAGCGGGAGAGCGACCACGAGAAGGCGGGCCGTGCACGACCGGGGAAGCCGGCGATCGTCCTCGAATAGATTTTTATGCCGGCCGCGCACTCTTCCACGCATGGAGGACGTCGACACCATCTGGATGGACGGCGATCAGGTCGCCTGGGAGGACGCACAGGTGCACGTCCTGACGCACGCGCTGCACTACGGCTCCGCGGTGTTCGAGGGCATCCGCGCCTACGATACCGGCGACGGGACCGCGGTGTTCCGGCTTGACGCGCACCTCGACCGGTTCTTCGACTCCGCCGGGCCGTACGGCATCGACATCCCGTACACCCGGGACGAGATCGAACAGGCGATATACGACCTGATACAGGACAACGAGCTGGACAGCTGCTACATCCGCCCCATCGCGTTCTACGGGTACGAGGAGCTCGGTGTGAACCCGTCGAACTGCCCGGTCCGGGTCGCCATCGCGGTCTGGCCGTGGGGCGCCTACCTGGGCGAGGATGCGATCGAGAACGGGGTAGCGGTGCAGGTCTCGTCGTGGCGGAAGTACCGGGCGGACATGATCCCCACGAACGCGAAGACCAGCGGGGCGTACGTGAACTCGATGCTGGCCACGACCGAGGCCGACCGCCGCGGGTTCGAGGAGTCCATCGTCCTGGACGCGGACGGCTACGTCGCCGAGGGCCCGGGCGAGAACCTGTTCCTGGTGCGGGACGGGCAGCTCATCACGCCCGACCTGTCGTCCTCCATCCTCGAAGGCGTGACCCGGAAGAGCGTGATAACCATCGCGGAGGACCTCGGGTACGAGGTGGTGGAGCGCAGGGTCGGCCGCGGCGAGCTGTACACCGCGGACGAGCTGTTCTTCACCGGCACCGCCGCCGAGGTCACCCCCATCCGGCAGGTGGAGCACGTGGCCGTGGGGGAGGGGACGAAGGGCCCGGTGACGGACGACATCCAGGCAGCGTTCTTCGACACCGTCGAGGGGAAGAAGCCGGAGTACAGCGACTGGCTGTTCCCGGTCGAGCAGGATCAGTAGTTGCTGAGGCTGTCCCGCAGGTCCTCGTCACCGAGCTCGTTGCGCTCGATGCCCTCGATGATCATCTGCTGCTGCTTCTCGAGCTTCCGGAGACGCGCCGAGAACCGCTCCTGCTGGTAGAACAGCTCCGCGAGCCCGACCCACAGCTGCGCCAGCGCCGGCTTCCCGGCGGTCTTGTACGCGTCCTCGTACGTCTTCACCCGCTTCAGCAGCTTCTCAAGCTTCCGCACGAGCTCCTGGTCCAGGTGCTCCCGCCAGTCCCGGTCGGAGAATACTCGTGCGAGGGGGCGCATACCGCAGCCGGAGCCGCGAGTCTTTTATTATTAAGGCGTGCAGCGGTGCGCATGGTCGAGGACGGCGACGTCGTGGAGATCGACTATGTCGGCCGGGTGCAGGACACCGGCGAGATATTCGACCTGACCTCGGAGGAGGTCGCCGAGGAGGAGGGATACGAGACGCAGGAGATGGAGCTCGGCCCGGTGAAGGTCCTCATCGGTGCCGGCCACGTCATCCCCGGCCTCGAGTCCGCGCTGAAGGAGATGGAGGCCGGCGACGAGCGCACCGTGGAGGTGGACGCGGCGGACGCGTTCGGGGAGCGGGACGGCGACAGCATCGAGACGTTCTCCCGCGGCGAGTTCGAGGAGTACGATGTGGAGCCGCGGCGCGGCCTCGTGGTGGAGATCGACGGCCGCCGCGGGAAGATCGTGAGCGCGTCCGCGGGCCGCGTGCGCGTGGACTTCAACCACCCGCTCGCCGGGAAGGACCTGGAGTACGACGTCGAGGTGCTGGACGTGGTGGACGATGTTGAGGACCGCGTCGCCGCCGTCCTCGAGTACTACGGGATGGACGAGCTCGGGCCCGACATCGCGGTCGAGGACGGCGACCTGACCGTGACGTTCGAGGAGGCCGTGGACAACCCCGAGCTCCGCGACCGCCTCGCCGAGGAACTGGGGCTCGTGAGCGGCGTCGAAAACGTCGAGATAGCGTGACACCGGGTCATTTATATAATGTTTTGCAACGAACACGGCCGTACACACGCACCGCAAGGGTAGTAAATCATGGAGGACATCATCGAAGAACGGAAGCAGGACGGCGACGATGAACTGCCGGCGCAGGACGCCGGAAACCACGAGGCGGACGAGGAGCTCCGGCAGCTTATCGAGGACCGGAAGGCCGACATCCAGGTCGTCGGCACCGGCGGTGCGGGGAACAACACCATCTCCCGGCTGATGCAGGTCGGCATCACCGGGGCGGAGACGGTCGCGGTCAACACGGACGCGCAGGACCTGCTGTATGCAGACGCTGACGAGAAGATCCTCATCGGGAAGGAGCTGACGAACGGCCTCGGCGCGGGTGCGGACCCGTCCATCGGGGAGGAGTCGGCGAACGAGGACAAGGACAAGCTGAAGAAGTCGCTGTCCGACTCCGACATGGTGTTCATCACCTGCGGCCTCGGCGGCGGCACCGGGACCGGGAGCGCCCCGGTCATCGCGGAGGTCGCGAAGAAGCAGGGCGCGCTCACGGTCGGCATCGTCACCCTGCCGTTCAAGATGGAGGGCCGGCAGCGGGAGGAGAACGCCCGGAAGGGGCTGGAACGGCTTGAATCAACCGTTGACACGCTTATCGTCATACCGAACGACAAGCTGCTGGAGATCGTGCCGGACGTCTCGCTCAACACCGCGTTCAAGATCGCGGACGAGATCCTGGTGAACGCGGTGAAGGGTGTGACCGAGCTCGTCACCAAGCCGGGCCTCGTCAACCTCGACTTCGCGGACATCCGCGCGGTGATGGGCGAGGGCGGCATCGCCATGATCGGGATGGGACAGTCCGACACGGAGTCCCGCGCCCGCGAGGCGGTGCAGAAGGCGCTCACGAACCCGCTGCTGGACGTCGACATCGACGGCGGGAACGGCGCACTCATCAACGTGTCCGGCGGCTCCGACCTGTCGCTGTCCGAGGCGCAGGAGGTCGTGACCGCGGTCTCCGAGCAGCTTGACGAGTCCGCGAAGGTCATCTGGGGCGCGCAGGTGCTCGAGGAGCTCGGGCAGTCGCTCCGGTCGATGATCATCGTCACCGGTGTCGAGAGCCCGCAGATCTTCGGCCCCGACGACACGTACCAGGAGGAGTACGAGAAGGAGATCGAGCAGGAGCTCGGCATCGAGTTCGTGTGACCTGTTCTAGAACAGGGACGAGAACGCCTCGACAGCACGCTCTCGCGCATCGGCCATCCGGAACCGGGCTCGCGTCCTGTACGACGGCTTCATGAGCGGGTCGTTCCGGTACACGTGCTTCCACAGTTCGTACCGTTCCCGCTGGGTCATCCCGGCACGGTCACGGTGCGGGTCCGGCAGCTTGTCCGGGTCGGCCCCGCGTTCAATCGCCAGATCGTAGATGTACTCCGTGGGGCACTGGTCGCCGGGAATATCGACGCCTCCCTGCTGTGATTCGATATACTGTCCTGCCATCTATTCTCGCAGTAAGGGAACTCGTTTAAAAAGATTGTCTCGGATGCGGTAGTAGCTCGTCCGAACTGCCTCCCCTGGCAGGAGAGCGCCTGAAACGGTTCTTTCCTGTTCTAGGGGCAGGTGACGGGTGGCCACCACCATGGATTTCAACATCACCGGGACGGTGCGCGACAAGCTCGCCGAGTGGAAGCGCGTGCTGAAGATCACGCGGAAACCGGACCGGGAGGAGTTCTCCATGAGTGCGAAGGTCACCGGGGCGGGCATAATCATCATCGGCGCCGCGGGGTTCCTCATCTACGTCGGGGCGACGATGCTGGAGATCGCGGCGCGTGGAGGCCTGTAACATGACGATACTGACCGTGCGCACGACGCGGGGGCGAGAGAAGACCGCCATCAAGTCGTTCGATGCGAAGATCGAGGGGAACGACTACGATATCAAGGCGGTGTTCTACCCCGAGGACCTGAAGGGATACCTGTTCGTCGAGGGGCACGGCCCGGACATCAAGGACGTCGTCAGCGACATGCGGCACGTCCGCGGCGTCATCGACGAGGAAGTTGATATGGAGAAGATCCAGGAGTTCCTGTCCGAGGAGCCGAAGGAGATCACCCTCGAGGTCGGGGACACGGTGGAGGTCACCGGCGGCCCGTTCGAGGGGGAGGAGGCGACCATCGACAGGATCGACGATGCAAACCGTGAAGCAACCATCGAGCTGCTCGAGGCAGCGGTCCCCATCCCGGTGACCATCAGCGTCGACCAGCTCAGGAAGCGGAGTGACTGACCATGGGCGAAGAGACAGTCAACCTGCTGGTGGAGGGCGGTGAGGCGAGTGCGGGGCCACCGCTCGGCCCGACGCTCGCCCCCATCGAGGCGGTCGATATCAACGAGGTCGTCCAGGCCATCAACGAGGCGACCGGCGGCTTCGAGGGGATGGAGGTCCCGGTCGAGGTCGTCGTCGACACCGACACCGGCGACTTCGACATCGACGTCGGGACGCCGCCGGCCGCGGCGCTGCTGAAGGAGCGCGCCGGGCTGGACGCGGGCAGCGGGGAGCCGGACAGCATCAAGGTCGCCAACATGCCGCTGAAGGACATCATCGAGGTCGCCGACCTGAAGCTGCCGGACCTGGTCGCGCTCGACCTGCGCGGTGCGACCAAGGAGATCCTCGGGAGCGCCCAGTCGCTCGGCGTCCTGGTGGACAACAGGGAGCCGGTGGACGTGCAGCAGGATATCGATGACGGCGTGTACGACGAGCTGTGGAGCGGTGAGCAGGACTGGGAGGAGCTGCCGGACGAGCCGGAGGGCGGCGAGATCGACACGGAAGCGGCGCGGCAGGAGCTGGAGCAGCGCGCCGCCGAGCGCGAGGAAGAGGACGACGAGGAGGAAGCGGAAGCAGAGGAGGGTGAAGAGGCAGAAGAAGCCGGCGAACCAGAGGGCGAAGATGACGAGGAGGACTATGCGGAATGAGCTTCGAGGACGCCGTGACGGCGCTTGCAGAGGAGGCGGAGAGCCGGGACTTCGTCCAGTCCGTCGACCTCGTCGTCAACCTCCGTGACCTCGACCTCGACGACCCGGACAACCGGTTCTCCACCGAGATCAACCTGCCGCACAGCCGGTCGGACGAGACGAAGATCTGCGTCATCGGTGAGACCATCACCGCCGACGCGGACAACGCCGACCGGACCATCGACCCGGACGAGCTGGAGGAGTTCATGGAGGACGAGGCGGCGGCGAAGGACCTGGCGGAGGAGTACGACTTCTTCATCGCAGAGGCGCCGCTGATGCCGAAGATCGGGCGTGAACTCGGATCGGTGTTCGGGCCGCGGGACAAGATGCCGGAGCCGATGGAGCCCGGTGAGGACCCGTCGGACCGCATCGAGGAGCTGCGGAGCGCCATCTCCCTCAGCCTCAAGGAGCACCCGTCCATCAAGTGCAAGATCGGGGACGAGGAGATGGACGCGGACGACCTCGCCGCGAACGCCGAGACCATCTACAACGCCGTCGTGAACGGGCTGCCGCGCGGCGACCACAACGTCAAGGACGTGCTTGTGAAGTACACGATGAGCGCGCCGGTGGAGGTGGACGTCTGATGCAGCTGACGCGGCAGGAGAAGGAGGAGCTCGTTGACGACCTCGTGGGGAAGATGGAGGAGTACCCCGTCGTCGGACTGCTCGACATGGAGGGGCTGCCCGCGCGGCAGCTGCAGGAGATCAAGAAGGAGCTGGTCGGGGAGGCCGATATCACGATGGCGCGGAAGACGCTCATCGAGCTGGCGCTCCAGCAGGCGGACCGGCCCGACATCACGGAGCTGGATGCGGACGAGGCGTCACAGCCCGCGCTGATATTCACCGACAAGAACCCGTTCTCCCTGTTCAAGCTTATCCAGGCGAAGAAGAGCTCCGCCGCGGCGTCCGGCGGCGAGGAGGCGCCGACGGATATCGTGGTGCAGGCCGGGATGACCGATATCGACCCCGGCCCGATGCTCGGGAAGATCCAGGAGCTCGGCGCCGGCACGTCGGTCGAGGACGGGAAGATCAAGGTCGAGAACGACGCGGTGGCGGTCGAGGCGGGCGAGACCATCACCGCGGACGTCGCCGAGGTGCTGAACGCGCTCGACATGGAGCCGCTCGAGGTCGGGCTCGACCTGAAGCTGGTGTACGAGGACGGCGAGGTGTTCGACCGCGATGTCCTCGAGATCGACACCGATGCATACCGGCAGGACGTCGAGGCCGCGGTGTCGCAGGCGTTCAACCTGGCCGTGAACGCGGGCTACCTCACCGGTGCGACCGCGCCGTCAGTCATCGCGTCCGCGACCGCTGACGCGCGCAACCTCGCCATCAACGCCGGCATCCTCGCCGACGAGGTGGTGGAGGACATCGTCCGGAAGGCGGCCGGCGAGGCCGCAGCCGTTGACATGGAAATCGACCTTGACAGCGTGGATGTCGACGAAGACGGCGGCGATGCAGGCGAACCCGACGAATCCGGCGAGGCGGACGATAAGGAAGAGCAGGCTGACGAGGACGGAGAAGACACGGATGAGGAATCCGCCGGGGAGGAGCGGGAGGCCGGTGACGGGGGAGAGGAGTCGGACGAGGAGCAGGAGGCGGATGGTGAGGACGCTGACGACGATGATAACGATGCAGCGGAAAACGAGGATAACGATGACACGGAGGTGAACTAGCATGGAACTCGTCTACGCAGCCCTTCTGCTTCACGAGGCCGGCAAGGACGTGACCGAGGAGAACCTCGAGGGCGTCCTGGACGGTGCCGGCATCGACGTCGACGCCTCCCAGGTGAAGGCCGCTGTCGCCGCGCTCGAGGACGTCGACCTCGAGGAGGCGATGGCGCAGCCCGCCGCGGGCGCAGCCCCGGCCGCCGCTCCCGCCGACACCGGCGGCGAGGAGGGCGGAGAGGCCGCCGAAGAGGAAGCGGAAGAGGAGGCTGCCGAGGAAGAGCAGGCTGACGAGGAAGCGGAAGAGGCCGCAGAGGAAGGCCTCGGACAGCTGTTCTAGTGTCGAGGCGGCCGGCCCCGGTGCGGGTCGGCCCCTCACCTCCCTTTCCCCCTTTTTCCATATCTCACCGGTTCTGCGTCCGGGTGCACCTGCTGCGCCGGACGGAATTTTGCTGCATCAATTTAACCGCTGACCGTGCGCGGTGTGCATGGCGCGGCGACGCCCGTTCATGGTCGTCATCCTCACGGTCGGGACGCTCGGCCTGTACAGCCTCTACTGGTTCCACGCGACCTGCAAGGAGCTTGCAGCCGTGGACGACCGGGTGCGGCCGGTGGCGTGGACGGCAGGGCTGCTCGTCCCGCCGGTGAACGCCGTCGTTATCTGGCGGTACGCGGTGGTTGTGGAGGACGTGACCGGGCGGTCGGCGCTCCTCGTCGTCGGGCTGTGGCTGGTGTTCTTCCCCGCGGCGCAGTACGTGGTGCAGCGCGGACTCAACGACGCGGCCGCGGACGTCTCGAACCCGGTACCGCCGTGAACACGGCCGAGAGCCGGCGAACGGCGTTGTTTTTTAAATCTCTCGCGGGGACGGGGAGACATGCCCGACCTCGAACGCCTCAAGGACCGCATCCAGGAGGAGGCGAGCGACAACCCGGAGCGGTTCTTCGCCGTGGACGAGATCAGGAAGGCCGGGTTCTTCCGCGGTGAGTGCGAGCGCTGCGGTATCACGTTCTGGTCGCAGGACCCGGACCGCGACGTCTGCGGCGAGCCGGACTGCGTCGGCGGGTACACGTTCATCAACGACCCGCCGACCACAAAGACGTGGAGCGTCGTCGAGGCGTGGGACGAGTTCTCCGGGTTCATGGAGGACCGCGGCTACGAGGCGATCGACCGGTACCCGCTGGCGGCGCGGTGGCGGGACGACACGGACGTGGTCCGGGCCAGCATCTACGACTTCCAGCCGTACGTGGTCAGCGGCGAGGTGGACCCGCCGGCCAACCCGCTGGTGGTGCCGCAGTTCTGCTTCCGCAGCAACGACATCGACAACGTCGGTATCACGGGACGACATTACACCGGGTTCATCATGGTCGGACAGCACGCGTTCACCGCGCCCGACGACTACGACCAGGCGCGGTACTTCCGCGACATGCTGGACTGGATCGTGGAGGGCATGGGCATCCCGGAGGAGGAGGTCGTGCTGCACGAGGATTCCTGGGGCGGCGGCGGGAACCTGGGCGCCTGCATGGAGTTCTTCGTCCGCGGCCTGGAGCTGTTCAACCAGGTGTACATGTTCTACGAGGTGGACGGCAGCGCCGACAGGGGGTACCGGGAGCTGGATACGAAGGTGCTGGACATGGGGATGGGCCTGGAACGGATCGTCTGGATGACGCACGGCAGCGAGACCAGCTACGAGGCGAACATGGAGCAGGTCGTGCAGCGGCTGTACGACCGGACAGGGGTGGAGCCGGACCGCGACATCTGGGCGGACTTCCTTCCGTACTCCGGCTACCTGAACCTTGACGAGGTCGATGACATCGATGCGACGTGGCAGGACATCGCCGACGAGATCGGTGTCGGCGTGGAGGAGCTGAAGGCGGAGGTGCTGCCCGCCGCCCACCTGTACGCGATCGCGGACCATGCGCGGACGCTGCTCGTCGCGCTCAACGACGGGCTGCTCCCCTCGAACAAGGGGGAGCGGCACTCGCTGCGGGTGATGGCGCGGCGGTGCTTCGAGTTCATCGACCGGCACGACTGGGACATCGACCTCGCGGAGGTGGCCGGGTGGCACGCCGAGGAGTTCGGCGGGCTCTACCCGGAGCTGCGGGAGAACGTCGAGGACGTGCAGGACATCATCCGGCACGAGCGGGAGAAGTACGATGAGATGCGGGAGGAGGCCGCGTCCGCCATCGAGGGGATGGAGCACGTCGGCGGGGAGCGGCTCATCGAGCTGTACGACTCCCGCGGCATCACCCCGGAGATGCTGGAGCGGCACGGCGTCGCCGTGGATGTGCCCGCGGACTTCTACCAGCGTGTCGCGGAGCGGCACGGCGGCGACGGCGACGAACGGGAGGAGGACGGCGTCGATGTCGGCGACGCGCCGGAGACGGAGCGCCTGTACTTCCAGGATGCGTACATGCAGGAGTTCGAGGCCGAGGTGGTCGCCGCCGGCGACGACTGGGTGGTGCTGGACCGGACCGCGTTCTACCCGACGTCCGGCGGCCAGGAGCACGACACCGGCATCCTCGCCGGCATCGACGTGGTGGACGTGACCGACCAGGAGGGCGTCATCGTCCACCACCTCGACACCGGTGAACGCGGAGAGCTCCCGGACGTGGGCGACACCGTGCACGGGGAGATCGACTGGGAGCGGCGGCAGCGGCTGATGCAGCACCACACCGCCACCCACGTCATCAACGGCGCCGCACAGGCGGTGCTGGGGAACCACGTCTGGCAGGACGGCGCGCACAAGACCGTCGACCGGGCGCGGCTGGACATCACGCACTACGACACGCTCGACCGCGAGACCCTGGACCGCATCCAGGAGCGCGCCAACGCCATCGTGGCGGAGGACCGGCCGGTGGAGACGCGGTTCATGCAGCGGACCGACGCCGAGCAGGAGTACGGGTTCCGCCTGTACCAGGGCGGCGCCGTACCGGGGAACGAGCTCCGCGTGGTAGACATCGAGGGATGGGACGCGGAGGCGTGCGGGGGGACGCACGTCGCCAGCACCGGGGAGCTGGACGAGATCATCGTGACCGGGGCGACGAAGGTGCAGGACGGCACCATCCGCCTCGAATACGTTGCGGGCGATGCGGCGCAGGAGTACCGGGCGGAGCGGGAGCGCGTGGAGGACGCGGTCGCGGAGTACATCGACACCGACATGCCGCTCATCGACATCGCGGACGTGTTCGATGTCGAGGTCGAGCACCTGCCGCGGGTGGTGGAGCGGTTCGTGGAGGAGTGGGAGGACCGGAAGCAGGAGATCGACGAGCTCCGGGAGCGGGTCGGCGAGGGGCCGTCGTACGGGGAGCGGCCGCGCGACCCGCAGCAGCTGTTCGACGAGTGGAAGCAGATGGAGAAGGATATCGACGCGCTGCAGGAGGAGGTGGAGGAGCAGCTAAAGGCCGAACTCGCCGATGCGGGCGGCCGGCTGGAGGAGGAGGTCGACACCGACGACGTCGGGATGCTCATCCGCATCGCCCGGCACCTGGTGCAGGACGACCCGGAGAAGTCGGTGCTCCTCGTGGGGCGGAAGGCCGCGGTGGCGGCGGTCGGCGACGACGCTGACGGGGACGCGGCCGCGATGGTGGACGAGGTGGCGGCCACGGTGCAGGGTGACGCGGCGTTCGCGAAGGGGTTCGACCTGCGGTAGCGTTTAAAGAGTGAGGTCGCCACAGCGGTGATACAGATGATAGTCGGATTTTCCATCGACCGCATGGACGCGCAGAAGGACGGGCTGCAGGGCGGCGAGACGGATATCAACTACTCGTCCGGCCTGACCGATGTCGAGGACGCGGAGGTCGCCTCCCTCGACGAGACGGTGGCCCGTATCTCCTTCGAGCTCGCCCTGCAGTACCAGCAGGACGGCGACGACGTGGCGGACATGTCGTTCGAGGGCAGCGTCCTGTGGCGCGGCGACGACGCCGAGGACCTCATCGAGCAGTACGAGGAGGACGAGGACATCGACGACGAGGTCGCCGCACAGGTCACCAACCACATCTACCGGAAGTGCCTGACCCGCGCCGTCGGGATGGCGGACGCGCTCGAGCTGCCGTCCCCGGTCCCGATGCCGCGCGTCGACCTCTCCCAGTAGGATGCGCCGCGGCCTCGCAGCCGTCGCCGCAGTAGTTGCCGGTGTCGCCGTCCTCGCCGGGATGCTCGCAGGTGCGGAGACAGCTGTCGTCGGAACGCCGACGGGAGACATCACGGTCGCGGTCGCCGACACACCGGCGGAGCGGCGGGACGGCCTGATGCACCGGTCATCGGTGCCGCACGACGGCATGCTCTTCGTCTTCGATGTGGCGGCGCCGCGCACGTTCTGGATGAAGGACACGCGCATCCCGCTCGACATCGTGTTCATGGCGAGCAACGGGACGGTGCTGAACGTGGCGGCCGCCGACCCCGAGCCGGGCGTGGCACCGGCGGAGCTGGCACGGTACCGGAGCGACGGGCCGGCCCGGTACGTGCTCGAGGTGCCGCAGGGCGACGCGGCGGACCTCGGCCTCGCACCCGGTGCGACGGTCGACATCCCGGCGTCCGTGCGCGGGCGGTAGCTTTATTGGCTGTCTCCACACGATACAGGTGCATGGGCGTCATACAGCGGCAGGTCGAGGACGTGAAGCGGCTGGAGGAGATCCTGACGGTGCTGTCGGAGGAGGGGTTCGGGTTCGTGCTCGGCCGGCTGAAGCTCGGGAAACACGTCCCGTTCCGCGAGCGGGTCACCCCGACCGAGGAGGTGCCGCCGCCGGAGCGGGTGCGGCGGACGTTCGAGGAGCTCGGCCCGACGTTCATCAAGTTCGGGCAGGTGCTCGCGCAGCGGCCGGACATCGTCCCGGAAGAGTATATCACGGAGCTGGAGAAGCTGGAGGACGCGGTCCCGGCGTTCCCGGGGGAGGAGGCGCGGCGCATCGTCGAGGAGGAGCTCGGCCCCATCGACGAGACGTTTGCGGAGTTCGAGGACGAGCCGCTCGCCGCCGCGTCTATCGCCCAGGTGCACCGCGCCACGCTGCAGGACGGGGAGGAGGTCGTGGTCAAGGTGCGGCGGCCCGGCATCAAGGAGCAGATGGAGAAGGACCTGGACATCCTCCAGTTCATGGCGCGGGAGGGGGAGAAGCACGTCGCCCGGCTGAAGGCGATGGAGGCGCACAGCGCCGTCACCGAGTTCGCGCGGTGGACGCGGAACGAGCTCGACCTGCGGCGGGAGGCGCGGAACGCCCAGATCCTGCAGAGCAACCTTGCGGACGAGGAGCGGGTGACGGTGCCCGACGTGTACATGGACCTGACCACGGAGAAGGTCCTCGTGATGGAGTACGTCGACGGGGTGAAGAGCAACGACGCCGAGGCGCTGGCCGAGCTGGATATCGACGCCGAGGAGGTGGCGCGGACCGCGGTCCGCGCCGGGCTGAAGCAGACCATCCGCGACGGGTTCTTCCACGCCGACCCGCACCCGTCCAACTTCCTCATCTCGGAGGACGGGCAGATCATCTACCTCGACTTCGGGATGATGGGGAAGCTCACGGCCAGCACCCGCCGCGACCTCGGTCTCCTGCTGCTGCACGCCGCGAACGAGGAGGTGGACGCCGCTGTTGACGTGGTGAAGCGGATGGCGCGGCTGGAGGAGGACGCGGACATCGAGGGGTTGAAGGAGGATATCGAGGAGAGCATCCTGCTCATCCGCGACAGCACCCTCGAGGAGCAGAGCATCACGAGGGCGCTGTTCGACATCGCCGTCCAGGCGTCGCACCGCGGCGTCCACATGCCGTCGTCACTCGTCATCCTCGGGAAGAGCATGGTGACGATGGAGGGTATCGGCCTCACCATCTACCCCGAGTTCGAGATGACCGAGGAGTTCGAGCGCATCACCGAGCGGCTTCTGTTCCAGATGAACTCGCCGAAGAAGCTGGCGCGGACCGCGATGATCGACCTGCTGCAGAACCGCGACCTGCTCCTGCGCCTGCCGAGCCAGCTCCAGAAGCTCATCGACGGGGTGGGCGGCGGCCGGTCGCGGGAGGTCGTCCAGGTCGAGTCACCGCTGAACACGAAGTCCATCCTCGCCGGCGCCCTCATCCTCAGCTCGTCGCTCCTGCTGCTGCAGTCGCTGCCGCAGCGGTACATGCTCGCCGTCGGCGTGCTGGAGCTGCTCGCCGCCGGCTATCTCCTGCTCCGGTAAGGACCTACCGGGCAGTAATCGACGAGCGTCGACCTCACATACGCCCGTCCGCCGCCAGGCGGTCGCCGTCGCGGGACACGTCGACGCCGGGGAACCTGTTCGCCACCTGCACCGTGGCCTCGACGTGGTCCGTGGCCCCGGGGATGGCGACGGTGCCGCCGGCGAGGCCGAGGAACGGGACGACCATGTCCGCCATCGCCCGGTCGACCGCGGCACCGCTGTCCACCGCGTCCAGCAGCATCGACGCCGCCTGTTCCCCGACCTCCTCGGCTGGCGTCCCCCTCTCACCGACCGCGTCGCCGCCGAGGATGGTGCCGCCGGTGTCGGTCCAGAGCAGGATGCTGGAGCCGGGCGAGGCCGCGTCAACGGTCCGCGTCGCGATGTCGACGTCGAGCGACGGGTGCGCGTCCTTCAGCGCGCGGCGGGCCGCGGTCCGCTGCCGGTCGGCCACGTCCGCGTCCGCGAGGTGGGGGGAGGCGAGCGACACACCGTCCACCGCTGTCACGTCGCCCTGCTCCGCGAGCACGATGCGGTCCAGGTCCGGCGGCCCGAACCCGGCGTGCACGAGCGCGCCGCCGTCCGGGTAGAACCCGTGCCGCCGGACGTCCACCGTCGCCGGGTGGCCGGACCGGTCCAGCAGCGGGAACGCGACGTGCTCGAGGTAGTGGACGGGCGGCGCCCACTTCCCCGCGGTCCCGCCGCCGTCCACCCTGACGCTGACAGGGTGGTCCGCGGCCGCCGCGGCGATCCACAGCGGCTGGAGCAGCAGGCCGACCGACCCCGCGGTCGGGATGTCCGCCGTCACGCTGTCCGAGATGGTGGTTCCCGGCTCGAACGTCAGCGTCCGCGCGCCGATCTCTGCGCCGTCGACGTCCGCACCGGCCAGGTCGCGGCAGGCGCGGACCGCAGCGAGGTGCTGGTGCTTGAGCCCGGTCTCCGGCCGCGCCGCGCGGATGCCGTCGATGCGGACCGGTGTCCGGGTGGCGATGGAGAGGCCGAGTGCGACGCGGACGACCGCGCCGCCACCGCTGCTGCCGTCGATATCCAGCATCTGTTACACGTCCGTCTCCACGAACTCCGGGACGCCGACACCGGTGAGGATGCGGCCCGGGTCGGACAGGGCGGCCGGCTCGATAGGGGTGACGATGCGGGAGACGAGGCCGTGCAGGGAGCCGGGGAGGCGGATGAGGTCCTTCTCTCCCGCGGTCACCTGCGTGTCGATGGGGAACTCGGCAGCGACGCGGTCCGCGAGCTCGCGGCGGTCCTCCCGGTCCATCCGGAACGCCTCGTCGTCCTCGACGTGGATGTGGAACCCGCGGCCGGAGTACACCAGC
>JAXINY010000021.1:0-11739 GCA_034190525.1 Asbonarchaeaceae archaeon (SeqCode)
CGGCCCCCAACCTATAAATACCGTCCCCGGAAAGTGGAGGGTACGAGGGTCTATCATGGCTGATGACGAGGTTGAGCTGGCGGGCGGCGACGATGACGAGTACGAGGTCGTGCCGATGGGGCCTATCCGCCGGCTGGAGCGGCGGCTGGACCAGATGGAGCAGCAGAGCGAGCTGTCGAACAGCGAGTCCCTTGTGCGCGACATGATGGACATGATGCAGACCAACCAGCAGATGGTCAACAGCATGGTCGAGTCCACCAACGAGCTGAAGAACGCCGTCGAGGACCTGACGCACAAGATGGACACCGTCGTCGACAATATGAATGAGTTCATGGAGCTGCTCGAGGAGGCGAGCGAGGCATCGCTCGAGGAGGATGTCTCCGCCGACCTCGGCAGGGACCTCGTGAATCCCATCGAGGAGAAGATGGACGAGCTCAACGAGACGAACCGGCGCATGCTGGAAGGCCTCAGCAACCTGAGCGAGGGCGTCGAGCAGCTCGATGAGCGGATGAAGCGGATGTACGCCTCCCAGAAGGAGGAGGTGTTCGAGCAGCCGTCCGAGTCCCGCGGAAGCAGCGGGCGCCGCCGCTCCCGCCGCTCCCGCGGACAGGGCTCGGAGGGACAGTCCCGCCAGCAGGGGCAGGGCCAGGGGTCGCAGGCCGACCGCGGGAGCTGACGCCGCGCACGTGAACTTCTATGGCACGCAGAACCGTGGCGCGGAAGGGTATCACACCGGTCGTGGCGATCGTCCTCCTGCTGATGATGACCGTGGCAGCCGCGGGGGCGGCGTACACCTGGTTCTCCCAGATGCAGCAGCGCATCCAGTCCGAGGCCACGACGCAGCTCCAGACCGAGCTCCAGGTGAAGGACCTCCGCTGCAACGCCCGGCCCAAGAACACGGTCGTCCTCGCGCTCAGCAATACCGGGAGCACGGAGATCGATAGCTCCGACGTTGACCTGTTCATACGCGGCTCCGGCGGCCACCTCAACGCCACCGTCACAGGCCTGGACTGGAGCGGCGCGGGCTTCTCGGAGCCCGGCGGCTTCGGCGAGGTCACCATCGACCTGGCGAACGCCGACACCGGCTCCACCTTCCTGGTCGCCGGCAGCTTCTACCAGGTGGAGGCAGACTTCATCAACGCCGACTACACCCTGCAGGCAGGCGGCTGTCTCGCAGAATCGCCATAGGTAACCTTTTTATTCCAGTCAGGCGAACGCTTTCCGTATGTATTCCTCCCGGAGCGGCCAGACGCAGGTCCTCACTGCCGTCCTGCTTGGCGGCATCCTCGTCGCGGGCGTGTCAGCGGCGTACGTCTGGGGGCTGCCCATCCTGCAGAAGAACCAGGATGTCAACAACGCCGAATCCTCGCTCTCCGACCTGAAGGAGCTCAGCCGCGCGCTCGAGTCCGTCGGCACCGGTGGCGGCTCCCGCACCGTCACCGTCGACCTGGCGTCCGGCACGCTCAACATCGACGCGGAGCAGGACCTGATCACCTACCGCACCCTGACGAAGGGTGCGTACGTCTCCACGCGGACATGGATGCCGCTCAACGAGAACGACATGCAGGGCGTGAACCGGACCACGGGGCTGCCGGATGAGGGGTACGGCATCCGCGGTGTCGATGACCCTGCCCTCCTCATCGGGAAGGCGGAGCGCGCGTCCGACGGGTTCCAGACGAAGTACCGCATCGTCCTCCGGTCGATGCTCGAGACCGGGACCGGCCAGACGTACCGCATCGACCTGGTGCAGGACGGGAACCTGCAGGCGTCGAACGGCCAGCACACGGTCGTGCTGCGGAGCGGCCAGGAGGAGACGGAGACCGGGGCCGGCATCGACGGCGGAACCCTCAACCGGCAGAAGGTGCTGATACGGGTGTCATGACGGGTGCGACGATGAGAACAGGACAGTACACCCTCGTGGAGCAGGTCGTGCTGTTCGCCCTCGGGATATCCATCACCCTCGGCTTCCTGTTCGCCTTCCGCGGGCTCGGGGCCGATGTCCAGCAGGATATGCAGACCGTGCAGTCGGAGCTTGTCGCCGAGTACATGGCGTCGAACGCCGTCGAACTCGTCGAATCCGGTGCCGACGGCCGGATGGAGGTGCCCCTCCCGGAGCGCATCGCGTCCTCCGCGTACGCCCTCCGGTTCGGCGAGGGCGGGGTGATGGTGGCGGTCAACGGCGAGCAGGCGGTCGCCCCGCTGTACGGGCTGTCGTCCCGCCTGGCGGTGGATGGTGACATCGGGAGCGACGGCGGCGCCGCATCCCTCGAACGCGACGGACACCGGCTGACACTTGCGAGGCCACAGTGATGTCGATAGACGTGAACAACCTGATACAGCGGCTCCGGCAGGCGAAGAAGGAAGAGGAGTCGTCGCGGCGGGATCGCGACCGCTCCCCGGATGTCGCCGTCGGTGACGGCGGCGGGTCCGGCGACGAGACACGGTCGTCGACCGGTGGTGACGCGGTCCGCCCGTCGGGCGGGGCGGCCGGCGGCCGCGAGGACAGCACCGCCTCCTCCGGGGCACCGGCGCAGCGCTCTCTCCAGGAGGCAGCCGACGAGGCCGGCGGTTCCGGTGTCACAATCATCACCGAGGGCGAGCGCCGCGGCGCCGAGCCGGAGGAGGCGGAACGTGTCGGCCTCGAACCCGAACCGTTCGAGACCGGGGACGGTGCGGAGGCATCGCAGTACGCCTGGGAGGAGGCGCCGGAGGAAGAGGACGAGGAGGAGCCCGAGGAGGAGATCGACCTCCGCTACCCGCTCATCCCGTCCGAGCCGGACGAGGACGAGCCCGTGTACGCGTGGGCGCACGTCTACTACGACGACGAGAAGGGGAAGATGGTGTACCGGGTGAACGAGCCCGACCTCTCCGAGCGCAACCGCCGCGTCCTCGAGACCATCGAGGACCGGCTGAAGGAGAAGGTCGACGTCGATTTCGGGGAGATGAAGCGTGAGGAGGCGAAGGAGTACCTGCGGGAGAAGATCGACGAGGTGCTGCGGGGTCGGGACTTCAACCTCGACGAGGAGACGCGCGAGGTCATCCAGTACTACGCCTACCGGAACTTCATCGGCCTCGGGAAGATCGAACCGCTGATGAACGACAAGTACATCGAGGACATCTCCTGCGACGGTGTCGGCATCCCTGTCTACGTCTACCACCGCAACCCCGACATCGCCTCCGTCGAGACCAACCTCCAGTTCGACGACGATGACGAGCTGGACGCGTTCGTCCGGAAGCTGGCGCAGCGCTGCGGCCGCAGCGTGTCGATGGCCGAACCGCTCGTTGACGGGTCGCTGCCGGACGGCTCGCGTGTCCAGGCCACGCTCGCGACCGACATCGCGCGCCGCGGCTCCAACTTCACCATCCGCCGCTTCACCGAGGAGCCGCTCACCCCGGTCGACATCATGGACTTCGGCACCATCGACGCGCAGATGCTCGCCTACCTGTGGATCGCCATCGAGAACGGCCGGTCCATCCTCATCGCGGGACCGACCGCATCAGGTAAGACGACGCTGCTGAACGCGCTGTCACTGTTCATCCCGCCAGAGCTGAAGATCGTGAGTATCGAGGATACACCGGAGCTCCGCCTCCCGCACCCGAACTGGGTGCCAGAAGTGGCGCGCAGCGGGTTCGGGTTCCAGGAGGCCGAGGGCGGCGAAGTGACGCTGGACGACCTGCTGGAGGAGTCGCTGCGGCAGCGCCCGGACTACATCATCGTGGGCGAGGTCCGTGGCGAGGAGGCGTACATCCTCTTCCAGCAGATCGCCACCGGCCACCCGGGCATGTCCACGGTCCACGCCTCGTCCCTCGACAAGGTGATGGACCGGTTGACGACCAAGCCCATCAATCTTCCGCCGTCCCTCATCGAGAACCTCGACATCATCGTGTTCATCAAGCGGGTGCGGCGGCAGGGCACGTACGTGCGGCGTATCGATGCGGTGTACGAGCTGGAGGACTTCGACCCGCAGACCGAGCAGCCCATCGTCAACAAGCTGTTCGAGTGGGACGCCGCGACGGACGCGTTCCAGAACATCTCCGACAGCTCCCTCCTGTTCGACATCGCCGATGACCGCGGCATCGCGCCGCGGAAGCTGCAGAGCGAGATGGTCCGCCGGCAGGAGGTCGTCGAATGGATGGCCGAGCAGGGTATCGACCACTACGAGGACGTCGGCCGCGTCGCCGCCGACTACTACCGCGACCCCGAAACCGTGCTAGAGCGCGCCGGGCTGGAGGGGTGACCGGGGATGGATATCCGCGAGTCCTACATCCGGTTCGCCCAGCGGATGACGGCCGAGGTCGCCGACCGCATCTCGCAGTTCTTCCCCGACCTCAGCAACGACCTCATCCTCGCCGACATCGGGCTGACCCTGAACGAATATCTCAGCGTGGCGCTGCTCAGCTCCGCCATCGCCTTCGCCGTGACCGCGCCACTCATCAGCATGCTCGTCGGCCTGATGACAGGGACGCTGGTCGGGGTGGTGTCCGGCCTCATCATGGGGCTGTTCGTCGGCGTGTTCATCGGTGTCGCGGTGTTCATGGGGTTCTACCTGTACCCGTCGCTGCAGGTGGGGGAGCGCCGGTCCAACATCGACAACAACCTGCCGTTCGCCACGATGTACCTGTCCACAATCGCCGGGACCGGGACGCCGCCGGCCGCCATCTTCGACCTGCTCGGTGACTTCGACGAGTACGGCGAGGTGTCGCACGAGGCGCGGAACATCTCGCGCGACATCTACACCTTCGGCGCCGGCACCACCGAGGCGCTGCGGTCCGCGGCGCAGCGGACACCGTCGGACAAGCTCAAGGAGCTGCTGTGGGGTATCAACTCCATCCTCACCACCGGCGGCGACCTCCGCTCCTACCTGCAGGAGAAGTCCGAGGCGTACATGGCAGACTACCGCCGCAGCCTCGACGAGTTCACGGACACGCTCTCCCTCCTCGTCGAGATGTACATCACGCTCGTCATCGTCGGCTCCGTCTTCCTCGTCACCATATCGACCATCATGAGCACGCTCGGGGGGAACGCCAGCCTCATCGTCGCCATCCAGGTGTTCACGGTCATCGTCCTCCTGCCGCTGTCCGCCGTCATGTTCATCGTCATCGTCAAGGGGGTCTCGCCCCTGGAGTAGCATCATGGACCTCGATATCAGGGGATACATCGACGACATGTCGCTGAAGCAGAAGATAGAGGCCGGGTCGTTCGGCGCCGGCGGCCTCATCCTCATCACCGCGGTGATGCTGTACGTCCGCGGGATGCAGACCATCGGCGGCTCCCTGTTCGTCGCCGGCCTCATCACCGCGTTCCTCCCGTACGGCCTGTACAGCTACTTCCGGGAGAAGAAGTACCGGGAGATGGAGGACGACTTCCCGCTGTTCCTCCGGAACGTGTCCGAGGCCATCAAGGGCGGCATGTCGATGCCGCAGGCGTTCCAGCACGCCGCAAAGACGGACTACGGGAAGCTGGACGCCGAGGTGGAGCGCGCCGCCCACCAGCTCTCCTGGGGCATCCCGTTCCCCGAGGTCATGAACAGGATGTCAACCCGTATCACCGGCAGCGGCCTCATCCGCCGCTCCATCGCCATCATCCTCCAGTCCTACGAGTCCGGTGGCGACATCGCCGAGACCCTTGACGCCATCGCCGCGAACGCGTCCCGCATCAAGGACGCGGAGAAGGAGCGGGAATCGGTGCTGAAGCAGCAGGTATACATCATCTACGCCATCCACTTCCTCTTCCTCGGCATCATCGTCGCCCTGTACATGCTCCTGTCCAACTTCCTGCTGGAGATCGGCGGCGTCGGCGGCGGGTTCTTCGGCAGCGTCCCCAACTTCTGCAGCCCCAGCAACCCGACCGTCGCGCAGCCGCTGTGCTCCCTGTGCCCCGCGTTCGGGATGGGCGATCCCACCACGAGCCTGTGCTACTACAAGTCCCTGTTCCTCCTGATGCTCGTCGTCGAGGGCGTGTTCAACGGCCTTGTCATCGGCGAGATAACGCAGGGCAAGGTATCCGCCGGTATCAAACACTCCCTCGCACTCGCCACCATCGGGTTCATCATCTACCTCCTCGCGATCGCGATACTATGACCTCGGGGCAGATCAGTATCGACTACCTGGCCGGAGCCCTCATCTTCTTCGGCTCCGTCGTGTTCCTCGTCTCCAACGTGATGACGACGCTCCCCGCCTTCTCGTCGGCGCAGCAGACCGACGAGCTCACCCTGTCCGCCTGGTCCATCAGCGAGGTGATGATGAACGACGAGGGATACTGGGAGAACGCCACCCACAGCGGCAGCGACTGGCACCGTCACACCGGGGACACGGAGGTCGTGGGGCTGAAGGCGGGAGAAACGCTGTCCCGCGCCAAGATCAACGCCCTGACAGGTATGAACAGCACCTGGCTGCGGGGTGTGCTCCAGACCGGGAAGAAGCTGAACATCGAGTTCCGCGAGGTCGTCGATGTGGACACGCACCGCACGTTCCAGCAGGGCAGCGCCCCGTCCCACATCACGGAGCCGTCCTACCCGGCGAACGTGCAGCAGACGGTGCACCACGGCGCGGTGCGGCTGGACGGGCAGCAGCGGTACGTCCTCCTCACCGCCAACGAGAACCTGGGCTGGTACAACCGGCTGCGCATCAGCCCCGATCCCGACTTCTCCGACGACGACATCCACAACCTCACGGAGACCGCGTACATCCCGGTCGGGGACGGCACGTACATTGCGGAGGCGGGGAACACGGAGATAAGCGGCGGCGACCTGCTCATCCTGCGGCGCGGTCTCGGCCGCGTCGGCGACGTCCCCGACCAATCCGTGCAGGATATCGTGTCGGTCGACCGGTACGGCGTGGTGGACGGCAACGTGGTGGAGGTGACGGTCCGGGTATGGAACTGACCGCGCGGAAGGGGTACATCCACGCCCTGGAGGGCGTCATCGCCGCCCTCATCGTCGTCATCTATCTCAACTCCATCGTCGGCGTCCCGGGGACGACGGACTGGGAGACCACCCGTCTCTCCAAGCAGTCGGAGGACATCCTGTCCGCGCTCGACCGGTCCGGGTTCCTCGACCGCGTCGTGATGCGCGGTGACGTGGACAGCTTCAACGCGATGGTGGACGAGCTGGAGAGCGGTCTCTCCTACTCCGTCAGGGTGAGCGGGCTGCCGCGGCAGTTCATCGACGTCGGCGTGATGGCGAACAACTCCTCGACGTTCCGCGCCACCACCGCGCCCGGTGACGGCGGGGCCACAGGCCTGCCGGCATCGGAGGACGGCCGGTACCGGCAGGGAACCCTCGCTGACACGGGTGAGATCGGTGACGTCCCGTTCGTGCTGTCGGACACGGAGGACAACGGTCTCACCCGGTTCACCACGGTCAACTTCGACTTCGACGGTGACGACGACTACGGGGAGCCGGGGGAGGGGCCGCACCGGTTCAGCGACCGGTTCTCCTGTGACGGCGGGGTGAGCGGCTGCTCGGGGCGGCAGACATACGAGGTCGGCCCGTTCAACACCACCCTCGTGCTGTACAACGCCTCGACGGCTGCCGTGCTGGCCCGGACACTTGCCGGGTTCGCGGTCGGTGAGCGGTCTGTCGATGTCACGTTCGACACGTTCAACCCTGTGGACGAGTCCGTGGAGCGGTTCGACGTGCTCTGGGTGGAGGGCTGGGACGCCGAGAGCATCGCGCAGCAGCGCTCCCGCATCGACCGGTTCCTGCAGACCGGGCGGCTGCTCCTCGTCCACGCCCCGGTGTCGAAGCCCGCGCTCGACACGAACTACCTCGGCAGCCTCGGGTTCGACTACCTCAACCAGTACAGCATCTCCGGCACGGGATCGACGGCGAACGTCCTCTACAGTCCGCATGGCCCGCGGAACGAATCGTACCGCGCCGCGCAGTACTTCCTCGATGCCGGCGTCCGCTTCGACGGGTTCACGGACGCCGGCGGCCACGATGCCGGGACGATGACCGTCCGCGGCACCGAGGTCGCGGTGAAGCGGTGGGACGACGCGGCGTCGTTCAGCGCGGAGTCGTTCGCGGTGAACCACTCCGTCGGCGAACCGGTCGTCATCGAGGGGAACGCGTACCGCCTCCGCTCCCTAACCCCTCTCGTGCTGGCGCCGACAGGGCAGCAGCGGTTCGCCTCCTTCGACACGGGCCGCATCGACGCGGACTACCACCTCACGCGGATGGCCGGGCGGACGTACAACATCACCGCGTACGACACGACGGCAGCGGCGCCGGACCGGTTCCAGAACCTGACCGACCTCCCGCAGGAGTTCGAGGACGGCCCGGTGAACACGCAGTGCGACTGGCGGGATGAGCCGTACCGGATGGGCGATGTCACCATCGGGGGGACGACGTACGACTTCCTCCTCGTCAACTTCCAGCCGTCCACCCCGTGCGACGCGTACACCGAGTTCATGTACGTCGACCTCAACGGGGACGGCGACTTCGACGACGGCTCCTTCCCGTCGCCCTACGGGGAGGGGCCGTACCAGGACGGGTACCGTATCAATATCTCCGGCAACCCCTACACGGTCTCGCCGCACCTCGACGGCACCGGGGTCGACTTCCACCGGGCCGGCCAGCGCCTGGTCGGGGAGATCCCGGTCTCCCGTGACGTCCTCGGCCAGGGCGGCGCGGCGGCGCTCGTCCGCCGCAACCGGCTCGGCCACGACGACATGGCGCTGCTGACGGCGCTGATGGCGCAGGAGACGCAGGAGACGCAGTCGTTCACCGCCCCGCGCAGCCTCGGGGAGAGCTCCCTCGGCTACACCTACACCAGCTCCGCGGGGACTGAAACATCGTTCGGGTACACGCTTGAAACGGTGTGGTGGTTCCAGTGAGACGCGGCCAGTTCTTCATCATCACCGCCGTCCTCATCGCCGGGACGCTGCTCTCCATCACCACGCTGCTCGCCTCCTCCCAGACGGTGAGCTACGACACCGTGCTGCAGCGGCACACCACCGACGTCCTCCAGAACATCGCGACGGAGGTCCAGGCCGAGTGGTGGAACGTGTCCTGGGACTACCGGAAGACGGTCGTGCTGGAGGAGCGGAGCGGCTCCTTCCTCGACAACGAGTCCATCGCCGTGACCCTGGACGCCCGCGACGGCAGGGTGACGGACGACTGCAGCGATATCCGTGTCGTCGACGACGGGAGAACTGTGCCCTGGGTGGCGACGACCGCGTGCGGCATCGAGACCTACGACAGCAACACGACCGCGGTTGCCCGGTACACGCTGGACGCGGGCAGCGGCGGGACCGCCGAGGACGTCACCGTCCACGAGCACGACGGCAGTCTCTCCGGCAGCCCTGTCTGGACGAGCGGCCGGTTCGAGACCGGGCTGGCGTTCACCGGGAGCGACAGCGTCGATGTCCCGGACAGCGACGACCTCGACTTCACCGGTGACGGGTTCACCGTGTCGCTCTGGCTCCGGCCCCGCACCGCCGCGACCGGCAGCTTCCGCCAGGTCCTCGTCAAGGGAGACGGCACGTCGAACGGCGGCCGCAACTACGGCATCTGGCTCCGCCCGAACCAGAATACGCTCCACGTCCGCGTCGATCCGAACAACCAGGGCATCGACGCGTCCGACACGGAACTGGAGCCGGGCCGCTGGCACCACGTCACGGCGGTGTACGACGGGGATGCGGACGAGCTCCGGCTGTACGTTGACGGCCGGCACGACACCACCGAGACCGGGGTGACGATGGACAGCAGCTCGGACAACGACGGTGAACTCCACGTCGGCGCCTCACCGAACTTCGACGCCGCCGACGCGGTCGTGGACGACGTCCGCGTGTACGACCGCGCGCTGTCGGCCGGGACGGTGGAGGGCATCGCGCGGAACGGCATCGGCCTGAACGTGTCGGCGGACCTCGCCCCGCTGGCGGAGGAGACCCTACACGTGTACTACCGCAACCCCGGTGCCGCGGATCCCGGCTACGACGGGTCGAGCATGTCCACCACGTCGCTGTCGCAGCGGCCGTCAGTGACCGTCGGCCCGGCCCGCGGCATCCTCGAGGTCATGCGGAAGCTGCAGGAGCGGGTGGAGCAGCTCGACGCCGCCCTCGGCATCAACCTCCGCCTCGAGATCCGGCGCGGCTGCAACCGGCTGCACGTGCAGTCACCGCGCACGTCGCTCGTGAAGGAACTGTGCTAGCCCCGCTCCTCAGAACTCCTCGATGTACTCGATCTCCTTCTCCTCCAGCTCCACCTCGCGGACGATGTTCTCCTTCCAGTCCTCCCGCCGGAACAGCAGCTGGAGGAACGGGATGAGGTCGGTGGCTGTCGAGACGGAGACGTGCAGGTGCTCCCCGACCTTCGCCCCGATGCTCTCCCGCCGGTTCCGAGCCGCCTTGCTCTGCCCCATCCGCTTGATGCTGGACGGGTAGCTGTACTTCGTCCAGCCGCCGTACTTCTCCTCCTTCGACAGCGCCACCCCGACCGTGGCGAGGTCGTACACGTACTTCAGCAGGCTCCAGTCCTGCCGCTGCTCCACCCGGCCGCGGAACACGTCCGCCTCCGACAGCCGGTCGTACGCCCGCGCCAGGTCGCCGCGGTCCGTGTACTCCTTCGGCACGTTCTCCCGCACCCACGCCAGGAGCTCGCCGTAGTCCTCGTCGATGCCGTCGGACGCGTCGGACGCGGTGGACGCGGTCGTGGTCTTGAACAGGATCTTCAGCGCCTCGAAGATGTCGCGCCCGGTCTCCCGGTAGCCCAGCGCCTTCACCGCCTCGGTGTCGATGCGGTCCCGGTTCGACAGGCTCTCCAGGTCGTTGATCGCGCTGCGCATGTCGCCGTCGGCGCGCTGCGCGATCGCCTTCATCGCCCCGTCCTCGTAGCCGATTCCCTCCTGCTCGGCGATGTCGCGGAGGCGGGCGGCGATGGAGTTCGTGTGCACGTTCCCCAGTTCGACCGTCTTGCACTTGCGGCGCAGGGTGCGCATCCCCGACGCGTACTGGTCGTTCGCCGTCAGGATGAGCGGGAACCGCGTCTCGTCGATGAGCTGCGTGATGATCTTCCGGCCGCCGCGGTCGCTCCGCCCCATCCCGTCCACCTCGTCCACCAGCACCAGCTTCTCCTTCCCGGAGAACGACCGCTGCTTCACGGCCTGCGCCAGCTTCTCCTGCACGTCGCTCTTCCGCCGCGCATCGCTCGCGTTCGTCTCGAACAGCTCCATATCCAGCTCGTTCGCCAGCGCGTGGACAAGCGCGGTCTTCCCGCTGCCGGGCGGGCCGTGCAGTAACAGGGCGGAGTCGCCCGGCTCCCACGCCTCCACCCACTGCCGGACCTCGGCAACCTCCTTGCTGCTCCCCTTGAAGTCGGAGAGGTCCCGGGGCCGGTATTTCTCCGTCCACATGCTGCCGGGATTCCCGCCGAACGTTTTAGTTACTGCCGCCCTCCCGAAAGATGTTTTAACCTCGCCCCGGCCGGTGACTGCATGGACGCGGCCGAGCGCTACGAGCGGCACGTCGGGAAACCCGGGTACTACCAGCACGTCACCGTCGAGGAGACGGAGGGCAACCATCTCGTCGGCCCGGACGGGACCCGGTACATCGACTTCATCGCGGGCTGGTGCGTGGTCAACGCCGGGTACGGCCGCGACCGCATCATCGACCGGATGACGCGCCACGCGGAGCAGGCCGCGTACACAAAGCCGACCTACATCGATGACAGGACAGCCCGGCTCGCGGAGCGCCTCGCCGACCTCGCGCCCGGCCGCCTTCGGCAGACGTTCCGCGTCCCC
>JAXINY010000021.1:11749-12056 GCA_034190525.1 Asbonarchaeaceae archaeon (SeqCode)
GGTGGAGATCGCGATCAAGGCGGCGCGACGGTGCACCGGGAGCGAGGTCATCGTCAGCAACCAGGACGCCTACCACGGCACCGCGTACGGCGCCATGAGCGCCGGGCGCGACAGCCTCGGCGCGCCGTTCGAGCCGCTCGTCGCGGGATTCGAGCAGGTCCCGGTGCCGGATGGGACCGAGTCGTGGTACGACAGGCTCGCCGAGACGTTCGCGGAGCACGACGTGGCGGCGTACCTGACGGAGACGATACTGACGCACCAGGGCGTCACCATCCCCGCTGCCGAACACTACGACCGCGTCCGGGAG
>JAXINY010000021.1:12066-15203 GCA_034190525.1 Asbonarchaeaceae archaeon (SeqCode)
TCCAGGCGGCGGGCGGCTTCCGGCCGCACGCGCCCGCGTTCCTCGAGCGCTTGCGCGCCCTCTGCGACGCCCACGACGCGCTTTTGATCTTCGACGAGGTCGCCACCGGCTTCGGCCGCACCGGCGAGCTGTTCGCCGCCGATATCTATGACGCGGAGCCGGATATCATGGCGCTTGCGAAGGGGATGAGCTCCGGGTACGCCCCCATCGGCGCCACGCTCACCGCCCCCGACATCGGCGACGTGATGTCGGAGACCGCGATGAGCGCGTACTCCACGTTCGGCTGGGTGCCGTCCGCGGTCGGCGCCGCCGACGCGAACCTTGACATCCTGCAGGAGGACGGGCTCGCGGCGCAGGCTGGGGAGACCGGCCGGTGGATGGCGGACCGCATCCGCCGCATCGACGGTGTCAGCGACGTCCGGCAGGCCGGACTGGTGCTCGGCGTCCAGCTGACCGACGCGACCGCCGACGCGGCCCGGTCCGCGGCGCTGGAGCACGGCCTCCTCGTCGGCACCACCAACCACGACGACGTCCTCCTCGTCGCCCCCCCGCTGAACATCGACCGGGAGTACGCCGGTGAGGGCGTGGAGCGGCTGGCGGACAGCATCGCCGCCTGTGATGCGTGATGCCGGCGGTCGTCAACATCGGCGGCGCCACCATCGACGACCCGGAACTGCTCGACACCGTCATGGAGGAGCTGGAAGGACTGCAGGAGGACGTCCTCGTCGTCCCGGGCGGCGGCACGCTCGTGGACCGCGTCCGCGCCATCGACCGGAGCCACGACCTGTCGGACGGGACGGCGCACTGGGCCGCCATCCGCTGTATGGACATCACCGCCGCCGTCGTGGCGGACCGGTCAGACCGGTTCCGGGCCGTCACATCGGTTGAGGGTGTGGAGGCGGCGTGGGCGGACGATGCGACGCCGGTGCTCCGGCCCCACGGTATCCTCCGTGAGCACGACCCGCTTCCCGCCTCCTGGGACGCCACGTCGGATGCGATAGCCGGGTGGATCGCCGCCCACCTCGGCATCGAGACGGTCGTCCTCCTCAAGCGGGTGGACGGCATCCGCCGCGGCGGCGAGGTCGTGGACCGCATCGACGCTGACGCCGTGGCCGGCACTGGCACCGATGTCGTCGACCCGGTGCTCCCGGAGGTCGTGGCGGAGCACGGCCTCCGGGCCGTGGTGATGGCGTCCAGCGAGGCTGGCCGCATCCGGCAGGCCATCGCTGGCGGCGGGATCGGCACGGTCATCGAGGCTGGTAGCGGATGAACCTCGCCCGGTTCTACCGCGTCCCGAGGTGGTACCACAACATGGGGATGGCGGTCATCGGCGTGCTCGCGGCCGGTGTCTCCCGGGCGACGCTGCTGCCGGCCGCGGTCGGCGTGCTGCAGGTGTTCCTCGTGCAGCTCCACTCCTTCAGCATGAACGACTACTACGACCACCTGTTCTGGGGGGAGGACACGTACGTCGGCCAGCTCCTGGCCGCGGGCCGGAGCACCTGGACGCTGCGCGGGCTGATGCTGGCGCCGCTCCTGGCCGCCGTGGCGCTCTACCCGGTGTCGGGCGTCTACACCGTCCTCATCGTGCTGTACGCGGCGCTGTTCTACCTCTACCAGGGGCCGGCCCGGCTGAAGCGGCACTGGGCGTTCTCCATCCCGCTCAACGCCGTCCCGCTCGGCCTCATCGTCTTCCTCCACCCCTACCTCGTCACCGCCGGCGGCCTCGGCACCCGCGGCATCTTCTTCGGCGTCCTGTTCACCTGCTACATGGCGTTCTACGAGGTCGCGCACCAGGTCGAGCACCAGGACGTGGAGGACGCCGTGCACTCCATCGTCGACGCGGTCGGCGTGGAGCGCACCCTCCAGCTCGGCGCGGTGTTCCTCGCCGTCCCCGTCGCGACCGGCATCGCCCTCGCGCTCCGGTCACCGCTCTCACCCGCGCTCGCCGGCATCGCCGCCGTGTTCCTCGTCCTCCGCCTCCACCGGCTGCGCACGGTGACGGACTACGCCGTCATCCGCCGGAGCTGGCACAAGTTCTACGCCGCGCACGAGGGCCTCGCCTACGTCGCCGTCCTCGCTCTGCCGTTGGTTTAAGTAGATTCAGCCGCATCTAACAGGCAGGATGAAGTCGCTGGTGACTGTGACGGACCGGGAGGAGGCCGAGACCGTTGCGGCCGCAGGGCCGGACATCCTCGACATCAAGAACCCGGCGGAGGGGTCGCTCGGCGCACCGCACCCCGCCACCGTCCGCGCCATCATGGAGGTCGTCCCCGACGATGTTGAGACAAGCGTCGCGGTCGGCGACGTCCCCGCACTGCCGGGCACGGTCGCGCTCGCGGTGCAGGGCGCGGACCGTCTCTCACCTGATTACATCAAGATAGGTCTCAGGTGGCCGGAAACAGTCGAGGACGCGGTCGAGGTCGTGGCGGCCGCTGTCGAGGCGGCCGGGTCGGCCGATGTCGTCGTCGCCGGATTCGCGGACGCCGAGCGGGTATCTGCCGTCCCGCCGGGGGATGTGCCGACGGTTGCCCGCCGCGCCGGGGCGGACGCGGCCATGCTCGATACCGCGGTGAAGGACGGGCGCAACCTGCGGGATGTTCGATCCAGGGAGGAGCTGAGCGGGTTCGTCGATGAGGCGCGGGACGCCGGGATGGAGGCTGCGCTTGCAGGCTCCCTCGGCATCGACGACGTCGATGCGGTCGCGGAGACAGGCGCCGATATCCTTGGAGTCCGGGGAGCGGTCTGCCGGGAGGGTCGGCGTTCCGGTCGTATCGACGAAGAGGCCGTGGCCGCCTTTGTCTCCCGGTGTGAGGCCGTCACCGATCGCACACCCCAAGGTATTTAAGGCGCATCCGGGAAGTGAGGGGGTATGAGGATTACAGGAACGGTCGTCGAGCGGGTTCTTAACGGCCTTCGCCTGGTGGGCGGGACGACCCGGCTGAATTCAATCTTCAGGAAATGATGGCCGGCGAAGGCCCGGCACGCCGACTTGAAAAAGTCTTTTCCCCATATACGATGCGTGATATCCCGTAAGGCGTACTACCTCTGGCGGTCCTTCCGGACGGTAACCAGCGACCCTGCGGAGACGCGGCGGTTCCAGTCCTGTCTGCTCCGCCAACTGCTCTCCCACACCTACG
>JAXINY010000013.1:0-13590 GCA_034190525.1 Asbonarchaeaceae archaeon (SeqCode)
TGGGCCGGCGCCAAGGAGGTGGCGAACAGGTTCGGAGAGGACGAGACCGTGGTGCTGCCGGTGTGCGGCCACGGGTTGAAGACATAGGCTACTGGTACATGCCTTCCGGGTACGCCTGGCTGCGTTCGTGCTGCTCCGCGTTCTGGATCATCTCGGCCAGCTTCTGCTTCTGCTCCCGGATCTGCTCCGCCTGCTCGGCGAGCACCTCTGTATCCACGTCGAACCCGACGATCTGTTCCACACCGTCGTCCAGCAGCAGCTGGGCGGCGATCGGGTCCGGAAACTGTGGGTTCGTCTCCGCCACCAGGCCTACCGCGTCCAGGCCGCGGTCCGCGGCCTCGTGCATCATCGCCCCGGTCGGCCCACCGATGAGGCCGGTCCGGTCCGGCGCATCGATACCGGCCTGTTCCAGGATATCGTCCGCGCCACCGGTCCCGACGCCGTACAGCTGCTTCTCCTCATCTTCACCGACGTCGGACGGCAACCCGCTGAGCAGCAGCGGTGTCACGCTGTTCTCCTCCAGCCAGTCCACGATGAGATCCGCAAACCCTTCCACGTCCACCGGGGAGATGAGCACGTCGCTTGTGAAGGCGTACAGGCCGGTGTCCTCGTCCACGAAGATGCGGACCGGCGGCCGCAGGCCCCGCTCCCCCTCCTGGAAGATCATGACCTCCGGCAGCCCATCGGCCTTCACCGTCGCATGCAGCGTCATGTCCAGCCGGTCGATGACGTGGTCGGTCGCGATCTTGCTGGCGAGTCCGACGCCCGGCACCCCTTCGATGAAGTAGCCCTGTTCGACGTCGACCTCGTTCTGGACGCGGACCTCCGACATACTGGCGTGTTGCCGGTCGGCCTTTTAGTTGGTTTCGGCCGCGAGAAGTTTTATATGGAGTCAGCGGCCGTTCCTGTGCATGGATGCACTGACGGAGCATGAGGGCCTCGGCGTGTTCTCCGACGCCGGCATCCCCGTCGCGGAGCACGCCCTCGTGGAGGACGCGGACGGTGCTGCGGCGGCCGCGGCGGAGCTCGGCTACCCGGTCGTGCTCAAGGTTGACTCCGCCGACGTCCAGCACAAGACCGATATGGGCGCCGTGATGACGGCGCACGACGAGGAGGAGGTGCGGAAGCGGTTCGACCTCGTGATGCGGAACGTCGAGGAGGCGGCGCCGGACGCCGACATCGAGGGGGTGCTGGTGCAGGAGCATCTCGACGGGCACGAGATGATCGTCGGGGTGAACCGGGACGAGGAGTTCGGCCCCGTGGTCATGTTCGGGCTCGGCGGAATCTTCGTCGAGATCCTGCACGACGTGAACTTCCGCGCCCTTCCCCTGGCGGAGCGCGACGCCCGCGAACTGGTGGACGAGATGCGCGCTCGCGCGCTGCTGGACGGGGTGCGCGGCGACCCCCCGGCGGACATCGACGCCGTCGTCGACGTCCTGCTCGCGGTATCCGACCTGGTGGAGGACCAGCCCGTCGCGGAGCTGGATATCAACCCGCTGTTCGTCAACGCTGACGGCGCCGTCGCCGCCGATGCGCTGGTGGTGATGGACCGGTGAGCCTGGACCCGTTCTTCGACCCGGACAGTGTGGCGGTCATCGGGGCGTCGCGGGAGGGCGGCAAGGTCGGGCACGCGGTGCTGCGGAACTTCGTGGAGGAGGACTTCCAGGGCGATATCTACCCGGTCAACCCGAAGGCCGACCGCATCCTGGGGCTGGACGCCTCCGACTCGGTGCTGGATATCGACGCCGACGTCGACCTGGCCGTCGTCACGGTGCCGTCAACCGTCGCGAACGACGTCGTGGAGGAGGCCGTGGAGAAGGAGGTCGGCGGCGTGATCCTCATCACATCGGGGTACAGCGAGACAGGGGAGACGGGCGCGGAGCTGGAGGAGGAGCTCGTGGATATCGTCGAGGGCTCGGATACGCGGCTCATCGGGCCGAACTGCCTCGGTGTGTACGACTCGTTCTCCGGCGTTGACACACTGTTCCTGCCGTCGTACAAGCTGAAGCGGCCGCCGGAGGGGGAGATCGCCATCGTCACGCAGAGCGGTGCGTTCGGCTCGGCGGTGATGGACCTGCTGGCGGAGATGGAGGTCGGGATCTCCCGGTTCATCAGCTACGGGAACCAGGCCGACGTGACCGAACTGGAGCTGATGGAGTGGCTGGAGGCGGACGGAGAGACGGAGGCCATCGCCGTGTACACCGAGGGCGTGTCGGACGGCCGCGCGTTCCTGGAGACGGCGAAGCGGGTGACGGAGGAGACCCCGGTCATAGCGTTGAAGGGCGGGAAGTACGGGCAGGGCCGGGCGGCGGTGAGCTCCCACACCGGGTCGCTCGCCGGCAGCTACGACGTGTACCGCGGCGTGTTCAGGCAGACACGGGTGCTGGAGGCGACGACGCTCGACCAGCTGTTCGACTACTCCCGCGCCCTCGCGTACAACCCCTTGCTGCAGGGGAAGAACATCGGGGTGGTGACGAACGGCGGCGGGTTCGGCGTTCTGACGGCGGATGCGCTCGAGGAGCGCGGGTTGCAGCTGGCAGAGTTCTCCACCGCGTCACGGGAACAGCTCCGTGACGTGGTCCCGGACTACGGCAACGTGGAGAACCCGCTCGACCTGGTCGGGGACGCGGACACGGAACGGTACGAGCGGTCGCTCGAGGTGCTGGGCCGTGACGACGCTATCGACGGCCTCATCGTCATCCCGCTGCTGCAGCCGCTGCCACTGGACTCGGACGTCATCGACACCATCGTCAACTTCCGGGAGGAGTACGCGAAGCCCGTCGTCGTGTGCATGACCGGCGGCGAGTACACCGACCTGCATGCGGAGAACCTGGAGAAGAACGAGGTCGCGGCCTACCCGTCACCGCAGCGCGCGGCGGACGCGATGCAGGCCCTGTACCAGTACGGGGCATGGCACGATGGGGCGGACGGTCAGGAGCTGTAGCTGATGCGGATGGTCTCGCCGTCCCGGATGACGTGGGACGCCGGCTTCTCGATCTCGCTGCCGTCAACCGTCACGGAGAGGCGTCCTCCCCCGTCCTCGCAGTAGGTCTCACCGTGCACCGTGAGACAGGTGCTGTTGATGCCGAGGCCGAGGGTGTCGAGCGCGTACCCGATGGTGACACCGGTCGCGTGGACGTGGATGCGGTCGCCGTTCCCGGCCTCGAAGTGCACCTTCCGGGACTGCATCTGGTACCGGTCCCGCGAGAAGTCGATCTCCTCGCCGTCGACGAGGACGGAGAACTGGGCGTGCTGGTGCGTGGAGCCGGCCGGGCCGACCGCCGCGCCCGTCGGCGTCCCGCCGCTCCCGGCGGAGAACGACACGAGCCCGGTCGCTGTCAGTCCGTAGCCCGCTGCGGCGACGAGGCCGACCGCGAGCACCGCCAGCCCGAGGGTGCGCGGGGTGGCAGGAAGCCTCGAACCGCCGGCATCCCCCAGCTGGTTGAGCTCCCGCTTCAGCTCGTCGCGGTCGTGCGAGGTGAGCGCGTCGCCGTGCTGGTCGAGGACGTGCTCAATCTCGGCGCGCCGCGAATCCACCGGTTTCCCGCACCGGTCGCACTTCATGCACGTTCCGCGGGACTCGACATTTTTATGTCAGTCCAGGGTGCAGGTGCGCGGGTCGCCCTGGTAGGCGAGGAAGCCGAGGAGGAACACGACGCCGAGGAGGCGGACGCCGTTCCCGTTGAACGGGAGGAGTGCGAGTGCGCCCGCGGCACCGAGCAGCCCCACGACACCGGCGCCGCACCCGGCACAGCCACCGATAAGGAACACCGGGACCGCGCCGCTGGCGCCGCCGAAGCTCGCGGACAGGCCGGCCGTCTGCACCTGGATGGAGAGATGGAGCAGCACCACGGCGGTCAGGGCGGAATAGACGACCGTGAGACCGACACCGAGCGCGCCGATGGACGCGTACAGGTTCGTGGTAAGCGCAGCGAGTGCTGCGCCGACGTACCCTACATCGGCGCCGAGCAGCTGCAGCGTGTAGGACGGGAAGGTGCTGAGGACGAACACGGAGAATATGACTGCGGTGAGGCCGGCCGCGGCGACCACCAGGCGCGGCGACGACATCGTGCCGCGAAGCGACCGGCAGAGCTGCGCCGCGGCGGTGGACGGTCGCGGGACGGTGACGCGCATACGAAGGTCCTCCACGGAGAGCTATGTAAACGTTAGCCCGTCATCCGGACAGCTCGGACTCGATGATCGACTTGAACCGGCTGTAGGGCTGGGCGCCGACGACCTTCTTCCCGTTGATGAAGACGGTCGGCGTGCCGGAGACGCCGAGGCTGCTCCCCTCCTGCTTGTCCTCGTCGACCTCCTGCATCGGGTTGCCATTGTCCAGGCATGACTGCACCGCCGATTTCGAAACGCCTTCTGCGGCCGCCCACTGCTTGATCTTCGACTCCACGTTGCCCGTGGTGATGGTGTCCTGGTTCGCGAAGACCTTCTCACGCACCGCCCAGAACGCGTCGTTGTTCTGCCGGTAGACGCACTCCATCGCGGCTGCAGCGGACTTGGCCCACGGGTGAAGCTGCGGGAGCGGGAAGTCCTTCCAGACGACCTTCGCCTTGCCGGTCTCAACGTAGTTGGAGACGATCTTGGGCATCGCGTTCGTCTCGAACCGCTTGCAGAACGGGCACTGGAAATCTTCATACGCCACAATCGTCACGGGGGCATCGCTCTGCCCGAGAACCGGCTCCCCCTCCATCGAAATCTTGCTCATGTCGATGGTGTCCGTCCCCTGCTGTCCGGAAGGAGACGGCGACGGATTGTTGTCCCCGGTATCCGAGGGCTGCGTCGGCTGCTGGTCGCCGTTCTGGACGATGGCGCCCGTGGGACCGGTCACCGCGTTCACCGCGGACATGAAGAAGCCGCCGGCGAACAGTCCGACGACGAACGTGAGGATGAGCGCGTGCCGCACCTCGAACTCGAGGGTGACCATGCCGTCGTCGCTGTCGTCGGCCATCGTTGCCACGTGTGGGAGCGGAAGCTTATAAACAGGTCGGTGTGCGCGGAGTCAGCAGAACTCGCACACCTCTTCCTCGTCGCCGTCGTCCTCCTCGTGGCCGTGCTCGGCCTCGTACTCGTCGCGGCAGTCGGTGCCACAGAACTCGTGGTTTCCATCCGTGACGGGGTCGTCCACCTCGTCCAGATCCGCACCGCAGTTGTCGCAGGCGCCGTCCGTGTCCATGTGCGTCATGATATCACAGGGACGTGTTCCACGGCCGCGGTTAAAACGGTTACCCCAGCAGGTACCGGAGCCACGGCCGCCGCTCCACCACGGCGGTCTCCTCGATGTAGGCGTCGACGCCGAGGATGCGGCCGGCACCGACCGCGCCGAGGCCGAACAGGAGGAGCGCGTACACGACGTGGTCGTCGATGAGGATGCTGTGCTGCAGCGGGAAGGACGACGCCCAGTAGAACAGCATGGCGACGGCACCCCAGAACGCGCTGAACCGGAGGAACGCCCCGGTGAGGAGTCCGAGCCCGATGAGTGTCAGCCCCCACGCGTTGAGAGGATCAACAAGCCACAGCCAGTCCGTCGCGATGGCAGCCCACAGCGGCGAGAACGGGTTCGCCGCGGGGATGCTCGACAGGTAGCCGGCAGCGGTCCAGCCGGGGTCGAGGAGCTTCGTGACCCCGGCGTAGAACATCGTCCACCCCATGACGAGGCGGAGCGCGAGGACGGCGTAGCCCACGGCCTCCTCCGAGTACGCGAACGTCTCCTCCCGGCCGAACAGGTCGACCGTTATCTCGTTCCGCCCCATACAGGCGCAGGTTGGCCGCCCTGGTTCAAAAGCCTTGCGATAACGGGGTTATAGGCCGTCAGCGACGTACTGTGCCGCCGACCACCATCGCCGCCCCGATGACGACGAGGTTCTTCATGATGTACTGGCCCTCGAGCGTGAGCAGCAGCGGGAACTGCTCGAACGTGGTGGCCGGGAGGAGCAGGAACGGGAGAAAAGTCCCCAGCATCTGCGGGGCGAGCAGCGCGATGGCGGCCCGGATGAGCGGGCGGTAGAGGAAGCAGAGCCCGATCAGCAGCTCCCACGCCCCGAGGACCGGGACGAACCACGCCGGGTCGAACCAGTACACCGTCTCGGCGACGAGGGCGACCGCCGGGCTTCCACCGATGAGCTTGAGGCCGCCGAACCAGATGAATATCAGGGCGAGCGAGTACCGGAGCACCACGACCCCTTCCTCCGCGAGGAGGGACGCGATGCGGCGGTCCACCGCATCGAACCGCTCCCGGAGTTCCGCCATCTCCATACACGCGATTATCTTCCTCTGCCTATTTAAGGCAGGGGCGGCACGGGAGTGGTATGGCGGAGGTCGTGAAGCGGCGCGGCCACACCGAGGAGTTCGACGAGCGGAAGGTGTACGGCTCTATCTACGCCGCATGCGCCTCCGCCGGCCGGGACGAGGACGCCTGCGAGCGCATCGCCGACGAGGTGTCAACCGAGATCAGGGAGCGCGCCGAGTCCGCGGACGCACTCCCGACCGACGAGATCCGCGACATCGTCAGCGACGAGCTGGCGGAGCGGGACGAGGAGCTCTCCTTCTACTACGAGAAGCACCTGCCCGACCTCGACAACCTGTAATACAGGCCGTCGAGGCGGCTACTCCAGGTATCCCCTGTAGATGACGTAGCCGACGATGATGACCTGCGACGCGAACAGCACGAACCCGAGCGGCCGCAGCGTGGGCTGCGTCGGGAACTGGCGGAACGTGAACCACAGCAGGAACGCGCCGAGACCGTAGAGGAACAGTCCGGCGACGAGGCGCATGTACCGCCGGTTCTTCTTCCGCCACTGCTCCAGCCGGTCGGACGACATCCCGACGTACATCAGCCCCGTGATGATGAGGAGCGGGCTGACGAAGACGAGGTTGTACAGCGCCAGCCACGGCACCCAGGTGGCGGGGCCGACGCCGGACGCGCTGATGAGGCCGAGGATGGCCAGGTAGACCTGGCCCGTGCAGGGCAGTTCGAACGCCGCCGCCCCGAACCCGATGGGCAGCGTCATCGCGAGCGCGGTCCGCGGACTGCTCTGGGCTGTCTGCTCCAGCTTGTCCGCCCACAGCTTGATGCGGTCGGAGGAGCCGGGGATGACGCTCATGTCCATGGAGACGCCCTTCCCGTACCAGAAGAAGTCCTTGATCTCGAACGCCGCCGCCGAGAACGCGACGAACGTCGCCACCCAGTAGAACCAGTACGAGATGGCAGGGTTCTGCACGGCGGACAGCAGGCCGAGCCCGGCGATGAAGTAGGTTATGTATACCGCGGACGTGTACAGGAGGCCGCCGAGGAGCACCGTGCGCTTCCGGTCGAACACCTTCGTCAGGTACGCCATCAGGAAGATGAGGACGCCGAACGCGCACGGGTTGACCGAGTCGATGGCCGCGCCGAGCACGACGGCGGGCAGTGCGAGCTGCTGGAACGCGACCGTGCCGATGACGGGGAGCGTGAAGGAGAACGCCATCGGCTCACCCCGTCGTGTTCTCCGGTGTGAATCCTCCGGTCGTTTGCTCTCCCCCGTACCCCTCGGGCAGCGGGCAGCCCGTCACCTGTGAAAGGTCGCGGATGCTCTGCTCGCCGACGTACTTCTGGCCGTCGATGACCCAGGTCGGCGTGCCCGCGCCGACGTTCACCGCGCAGGCGTCGCCCTGCGTGTCCGACGGCTGCAGCGGTTCGACCGACGCGATGCGGTCCGCGCGGTCGCCGAGCTGCTGCTGTGCCTCCGACCGCGGCCGGCAGCGGACGTAGAGTCCGCGGTCGTCGATCTCCTGCTTGAACGCCTCACGCCCGATGAGCGTCTTCTGCCGGTTGCAGTGCGGGCAGGCATCGAACCCGTACATCGTCGCGTTGTTGTCGGCGAGGCAGGCCGCGAAGTCGTAGTAGTTCTGCGACCCGCCGCCACCGCCGAGGATGACCCAGCCACCGATGGCGAGGACGGCGACGATGCCGATGGCGAAGAACGGCCGCGGGTCGAGCTTCCTGCCCATCCTGTCATGCCTCCGTGTAGAATATGTCCGCCAGGTATTCCCGTACCGGTTTGCGGAGGAGACGGTGGGACAGGTAGACGAGCGCGAATATGAGGATATGCTGGACCGTGCAGAACGGGCAGATGATGAGCTCGCCGGTCTCCTGCGGCAGGATGTACAGCTCCACGAGGAGGAGGTAGGCGACGAACCCGAGGCCCGCCGCGATGGAGCCGAACAGGTAGAACTCCTGGTCGTCCACCCACTCGCGACCCTTCAGCATCCCGCCGGACAGGACGATGATGCCGAGCCACCAGAGGACACCCCAGGCGGCGGTCGCGAGCCCGGAGTTCGGCGGGAACTCCCCGAACCGGGATTCCGTCACGACCGAGCAGGAGAACGTGGCGGAGAGGTCGCAGACGCTGGATGCGAGGAAGTAGTGCTCGTACGTCTGGTAGCCCGCCACGACGAGGCCCACCACCGACAGGCCGATGACGGCCTTCAGGATCGTGTCCCGCTCCATCACTGTCCCCGTATTCCCGGGGGCGCTATAAAACGGTTATCCCGGGAGGCTGCACGAGGTCGCAGCGGCGAGGTCCTGGAAGCTCTGGACACCGGTGTACCGCTCGCCGTCGATGATCCACGTCGGGTAGCTGGAGATGCCCTTCTGGTTGCAGACCTCTGCGCGGGGCGCGGACTTGCCGTCCGGGGAGCACTCCACGTAATCGACGTACTGCATCGCGTCGCCGAACAGCGCCTTCTGCCGGTTGCAGTGCGGGCACCAGTAGGCGCCGTAGAACGTCGCGTTCTCCTCGGACAGGCACCTGGCGAAGTCCGCCACCTGCTCCTGCGTGAGCCCGCCGGTCGGACTGTCCCCGCCGGTCAGGGCGACGGCCGCGCCCCCGATGCCGAGGACGATGAGGCCGCCGGCGATGAGGTGGGCGGTGTTCACCCGCGGCTCACCCCTGCCCGGTGCGTCGGGCCGTGGCGCCGAGCTGCTCCGACAGGGGCCGCTGCGTGTCGATGGGCTGTGTCATGAACAGGTACCGGCCGTTCCCCGTCACGACCGCGGTCTGGTTCTGCTGCACCGTCCGGTTCAGGAACTCCGCGGACAGCACCATGTCGAGCCGGTACAGGTCGGAGCCCTCGAGCTTCTCGGCGCTCCGCACCTCCATGGACTGGAGCGGGATGCCCTCCGCGTTCTGCGCGAAGTACGCCTCGACATCGTCGCTGACCGTCGAGGGGGGGAGGGTGCTGTCCTGCATCGCCATCGGCGAGAGGACGGCGAACGCGGCCGCAAGGCCGATGACGAGTCCGGCGGCGAACCGTGGACTGGTGACGCCGTCGAGCACGCGGGCGGCGAGCGAGTCGGCGGCGTCACCGGAAGCGGCCTCGCTGGCCGCCGCCTGCTCCTCGACGCGCTCCTCCAGCCACTCGACGAGCGTCACGCGGTCCTTGTTTGCCTTCTCGGCCGCGAGGACTTCAGTGGCGTCGATATCGTCGTCCTCGACGCGCTCCTTCACCTCGTCGACCGTTCCTTCGACCAGTTCTTCATAGTCAACGTCAGCCACGGTCCGTGCACCTGAAGGCGTGGTTCGGTGCAGGAGTTAAAAACCTTCTCCTACAGCAGGTCGAGCAGCGTCTCCCGCAGCTCCGCCGGTGACGCCGCCGTCGCGTCCGCCTCCGGGGACCCGTTCCGGTACCCGATGCAGTACATCCCGGCCCGCGTCGCGGCGCGGATGCCGTTGTCCGAGTCCTCCACCACGACGCAGTGCCGCGGCTCCACGTCCAGCGCCCGGGCGGCCGCCTCGTACACTGCCGGGTCGGGCTTCCCGGCATCGATGACACCCTCCTGCTTCAGCTCGTCCGCGCTGATGACCTCGTCAACGGACAGGTCGAAGCGGTCGAGGACGATGCGTATCCATTCGGCCGGCGAGGACGAGGCGATGGCGGTGGCGCAGCCCGCCGCACGGATGTCGGACAGCAGGCCGGGGAACCCGTCCATCAGCGCGACCTTGCTGCCGTACACGTCACCTGCGGCGTCCTGGTACCGCCGGATGAACGCATCCTTCGGCATCGTGACCTCGTACCTGTCCGCCAGCAGGTCGTAGATCTCCCGGTAGTTCATCCCGAGCGCGTCCTCGAGCGCGTCCGCGGCGTCGATGTCGTCCGCGGTCGCCTCCTGGTACAGGTCGAGTGCCAGCTCCCGCCAGTACTGCTCGGAGTCGACGATGACCCCGTCCATGTCGAAGATGACCGCGTCGATCTCCATGGCTACACGCTCCTCCCCGGGGCGGGCTCCCGGTACTCGGGCGGGAGCTCCGGCGGGACTCCCCCGGGCGGTTCTGCGCCGGCCCAGAGCAGGATGCGGTCGCCCTGCCGGACGGTGCGGTCGAGCGCCGCGTCCAGTCCCACCGTCTCGCCGTTGATGCGGACGCCGACCCCGCCGCACGCGGCCCTGTTCTCGATGCCGAACCGGAGGCACGTCGCGTTGGCGGTGATGCGCAGGGTTCGCAGCGCGTAGCCGAGGTCGACGTTCGTGGCGTGGACGTGGAGGACGCTGTCGTTGCCGTGGAGGTGGACGCGCCGCGCCCGCTCCCAGTACGCCGGGCCGAGCTCCACGGCCGAGCCGTTCACCGCGACGGCGAACGACGCGTGGACGTGCGCCGACCCCGGTGCGCCGACGCGGTCCACGCCCATCGCGCCCGTCGCCCCGTCGAGGGACGGGAGGCCGAGGAGCAGGCCGGCGCCGAGCGCGGCGACCGCCAGGCCCACTGCGATGTATGCGTCCTCCATACACATGCGCCCGGCCGCGATGAATATAAATTAGTTGGAGCACCCGCCACCCCATGCCGCGGTACGTGTGCGACGAGTGCGGTGACGTGTTCGACAGCAAGGAGGCGCTGCAGGAGCACGGCCACGAGGACGACGGGCAGCGGTTCCGGCTGCCGGAGCTGCGCGTTCCCGACCTGACGGTGAAGCAGCTTGCGGTGCTGGGCGGCGTGGTCCTGATGTCCACGCTGTTCCTCGGGACGGTGTTCTTCGCCTCCAGCCTCGCCCCGTCGTCTCCCTCGAGCGGCGGAAACACGCGGGCGCGGGAGCCGTCGCCGCCGGTCGGGTACACGGTACGGTCGCAGTCCGACATCCCGAACGTCGATAGCAGCCGCCTCCCGTCGTCACCGGTCGTCGACCGGCAGCTGTCGCAGGACGTGCAGCTGTACCTGCTGACGCGGCCCGCGGTGCTGCTGCAGTACAGCTGCACCGGCTGCCCGGAGACGGTGGACAGACTGCGGAGCATCGCGCAGGACTTCAACGGGGCGCAGACGTGGGTGTACGTCGCGCCGTACAGGGATATGGAGGCGCGCATCGCGGCGACCGGGTTCCGGCAGGGGCCGCGCCGGTTCGACACGGTCGACCGCGGCAGCATCGAGGCGTTCATCTGCACCGCGCTCCGGGACCGGCCGGTGCGGTGCGCGGTCCGGTGACGGCGATGGATATCGACGACCCTGTCCACGGCAGCGCATCCATCGATGAACCGGTGCTGCAGGAGCTCATCCGCTCGGATCCTGTTCAGCGGCTGAAGCACGTCAACCAGGCCGGGCCGCAGCAGTACTACATGGACAAGCCCGTGACGCGGTACGACCACTCCGTCGGCGTGATGCTGCTGCTCCGCCGGTTCGACGCCGCGCTTGAGGAGCAGATCGCCGGCCTGCTGCACGACGTCCCGCACACCGCCTTCTCCCATCTCGCCGACTTCGTGTTCGACACCGACGACCACGAGTACCACGAGCGGTTCATGGAGGACGTGGTCCGGAACTCCGACATCCCCGCAATCCTGGAGCGGCACGGCATCGCGCTGGACGACATCCTGGACGAGCAGAACTTCCCGCTGCTGGAGCGTGACCTGCCGGACCTGTGCGCCGACCGCATCGACTACTTTCTCCGGGACTGGCACGTGGTCGGCGGGGAGGACATCACCGCGTTCCGCCACCACCTGGCGGTCGACGGGGACATGTTCGTGCTGGACGACCGGGACGTGGCGGAGGCGTACGCCCTCGCCTACCTCGATGCCGAGGAGCGGCGCGAGCTGGCGGTGTGGGAGCTGTTCGCGCGGGCGGTCCGCCGCGCACTCGACACCGGCATCCTGGGCGAGGACGACCTGTTCGGGACCGATGACGAGGTGTACCGGCAGCTGCAGGCGGCCGACGACGACCGCATCCAGGACGTGCTGGCGCGGCTGGAGCGCGGCATCGACGTGACCGTCGAGCCGGACGACCCGGACGTGGTGGTGGAGACGAAGCCGCGGTGGGTGGACCCGGTCGTCGCCACGGAGAGACAGCGCGTCCGCGTGACGGACTACTCCGCCGCGGTGGAGCGGCGGATCGCGGAGCACCGGGAGACCCTCGACGGCGGCATCCCGCTCACCATCGACTGACAGCAGCTTTAAGACCGTGCGTGCGAACGTACCGGTATGACGGACTGGCACGCGCTCGACGAGGAGGAGGTGCTGGAGGAGCTCGACACGTCGCGCGACGGGCTGACGTCGGAGGAGGCAGGGCAGCGGCTGGAGGAGCACGGGCGGAACGAGATCCAGAAGGGTGAGGAGGTCCACCCGCTGCGCATCTTCATCGGCCAGTTCACCGATTTCCTCATCCTGCTGCTCGTGGTCGCGGCCGTCGTCTCGGTCGGTATCGGCTTCCTGCCCGGGCACGAGCCGGAGTACGTCGATGCCGGGCTCATCCTCCTCATCGTCGTTGCGAACGGCGTGTTCGGGTTCGTGCAGGACTACCGGGCGGAGAAGGCGATCGAGGCGCTGAAGGACATGTCGTCGCCGGACGCGACCGTGCTGCGGGACGGGGAGAAGGTGGAGATCCCGTCGGACGAGGTCGTGCCGGGTGACATCGTCTTCATCGACCAGGGTGACGCGGTGCCGGCGGACGCCCGCGTGCTGGCGGCGAGCAGCCTGGAGGTGGACGAGTCCGCCCTCACCGGTGAGAGCGCCGAGGTCGGGAAGGAGCCGGGAGCGGTGGACGCGGACGCGGCGCTGGCGGAGCGGACAGGGATGGTGTACCGGAACACGAACGCGGTCCGCGGCCGCTGCACCGCGGTCGTGGTGGAGACCGGGATGGACACGGAGGTCGGGTCCATCGCGACGGAGATCCAGGAGGCGGAGGAGAAGCAGACCCCGTTCCAGGAGGAGGTGGACAGCCTCGGACGCACCATCGGCTACGGCATCATGCTCATCATCGGGTTCGTGGCGGCGGCGGAGCTCCTGTTCACGTCCGCCGGCCTCGTCACCGTGTTCCTGGTCGCGGTCAGCCTCGCGGTCGCCGCCGTCCCCGAGGGCCTCCCCGCGGTGGTGACGCTGACGCTCGCGCTCGGCTCGAAGAAGATGGTGAGGAAGAACGCGCTCGTGCGGCGGCTCCCGGTCGTTGAGAGCCTCGGCAGCGTGGACATGATCGTGACCGACAAGACAGGCACCCTGACCGAGAACACCATGACCGTCCGCAGAATCCTGGCCGGCGGCGCGGTGTACGAGGTGACGGGCCGCGGGACGGCGGTCGAGGGGGCGTTCCGGCAGGACGGGGAGGAGATCGATGCGGACACGCTGCG
>JAXINY010000045.1:0-9284 GCA_034190525.1 Asbonarchaeaceae archaeon (SeqCode)
CAACACTTATATAGTACCGAAAGTTTTTAAATGTAACTACTTTTCAAAAAAAAATTATTGGCGGAGGGTGGCGCGGCGCAGCGTCTGCGCGTTGACCGCCACGATGACCGTGCTCGCCGACATGAGCAGGGCACCGACCGCGGGGGAGAGCAGCACCCCCCACGGCGCCAGCAGCCCGGCGGCGAGCGGGATGGCGAGCACGTTGTAGCCCGCCGCCCACACCAGGTTCTGCCGCATCTTCGCGTAGCTCCGCCGGCTGAGCTCCATCAGCGTCACCACGCCGCCCGGATCGTTCTCCACCAGGATGATGTCCGCCGACTCGACCGCCACGTCGGTGCCGGACCCGATGGCGATGCCGACATCCGCCCGGGCCAGCGCCGGTGCGTCGTTCACCCCGTCCCCCACCATCGCCACATGCTTCCCACCGGCCTGCAGCTCCTGCACCTTCCCGTCCTTCTCCCCCGGCAGCACCTCCGCGAACCAGGTGTCGATGTCCAGCTCATCCGCGACCGCCCGGGCGACCTCCGCCGCGTCGCCGGTCATCATCGCCACCTCGACGCCGCGCTCGTGCAGCGCGTCGATGGCCTCCCGCGACTCCTCCCGGATGACATCCGCCAGTCCCGCGGCCGCGACCGCCGCGCCATCCCGGAACAGGTAGACGACCGTCTCCGCGTCCTCCGCTGCCCCGTCAGCGAACCGCTCCAGCTCCGCCGGGACGTGGAAGTCCTCGGCGGCAGCAAGGTTCGGCCCCCCGACGTACAGCTCCTCGCCGTCGACAGTTCCACGCACCCCCTTCCCCTTGACGGCCTCGAACCCCTCGACATCAGGGATGCTGAGGCCGCGCTCCCGCGCCGACGCCCGGATGGCCTCCGCGATCACGTGCTCCGAGTCGGCCTCGACCGCTGCCATCAGCCGCAGCGCCTCTGCCTCATCTATGCCCGCGGTCTCCACGTCCACGACCCCCATCTCGCCCGTCGTGAGGGTGCCGGTCTTGTCGAACATCACCGTGTCCAGCTCCCGCGCGGACTCCATCGCCACCCGGTCGCGGATGAGGATGCCGTTCCGCGCGGCCATCGACGTGTTGATGGCGACCACGAGGGGGACGGCAAGGCCGAGCGCGTGCGGGCAGGCGATGACCAGCACCGTGACCGCACGTTCGACCACGGGCAGTCCGAACCCCGCGGCGAGCGTCCACGCAGCGGCGGTGACCCCGGCAGCCGCGACCGCGATGTAGAACAGCCAGCCGGCCGCCCGGTCCGCCAGCGCCTGCGTCCTCGAGGTACTCTGCTGCGCCTCCTCCACCAGCCGCATGATCCCCGACAGCGCGGTCTCGTCCCCTGTCGCCGTCACCTCCACCCGGAGGCTGCCAGAGCCCTCGTTCACCGTCCCCCCGATGACCTCGTCGCCCTCCGCCGTCTCCACCGGCCGCGACTCGCCGGTTATCATCGACTCGTCCAGCCGCGACGACCCCTCCACCACCGTCCCGTCCGCGGGGACGCTCGCACCCGGCCGCACCAGTACCACGTCCCCCTCGACGAGGTCCGCGACCGCCACCTCCTCCGTCCCCCCGTCGACCACCCGCTCCGCCGTCTCCGGCATCAGCGCCGCGAGCTCGTCCAGCGCCCCGGACGCCTCCCGGATGCTCCGCATCTCCATCCAGTGCCCCAGCAGCATGATGTCGATGAGGGTGACGAGCTCCCAGAAGAAGCTCGACGTGCCGGGGACGAGGAGGGAGGCGAGGCTGTACACGAACGCGACGGTGATGGCCAGCGATATCAGCATCATCATCCCCGGGCTGCGCTCCTCCAGCTCCCCGCGCGCCATCCGCAGGAACGGCAGCCCGCCGTAGCCGAAGATGAGGATGGAGAACACCGGGGCCACCCACGCGCTCCCCGGGAACGCGGGCGCGGTGAACCCGAACCAGTCCTGTATCGTCGGGCTGTATAGCAGGACGGGCGCGGACAGGAGCAGGGAGACCCAGAACCTCCGGCGGAACATCGCGGCGTGGCGGCCGGCATGGCCCATATGCCCGCCGGCACCGCTCCCGTCGTTCCCGTTCCCCGGCATCGTACACGTCACTCGTAGCTCGCGTCTTATCAGTCTTGCCAGTCTTGCTCGCCGCCACCCTCGCGTCCCCTCCCTTTATAATGTATGCAGCGAAGGGAGGATACATGAAGAGGGCAGCACTCGTCCTGGCCGTGGTTGCGTTCGCTGGAGCAGCGTCCGCCCAGGCCCAGCTCGACCGCGGGCCGGGCATGGTCGGACCGGGCTCACCGCTGTACGGGCTCGAGGTCGCGATGGACAACGCCGCGATGGGGCTCGGCCTCGCGAAGCCCGGGAACCTCGCGCAGGAGCGTGCCGCAGAGGTCAGGGCGGCGATGCAGCGGAACAATTCGCAGGCTGCCCAGCGGGCCGCACGGCAGATGAACAGCGTCGCGAAGAAGGCACGTTCGGACGACACGCAGGGACTGCAGAAGGCGCAGGCGGTGCTGCAGGAAGTGATGCAGCGCGCACCGCCACAGGCGCAGCAGGGCCTGCAGACCGCGCTGAACAACATCCAGCAGGCGCGGCAGCGGATCCCGGAGGGCGCCGGGCCAGGAGGCCAGGCAGGGCCGGGGACGGGCCAGGGACAGCCGGAACCGGACACGGGCCCAGGCGGAGCCGGCGGGAACGGCACCGGCACGCAGGCTGGAGGAAGCGGTACGGGAACGACGGGCGGCCAGACAGGCGGCGGCAACCAGTCGCCGGACACACCGGTGCAGAACCAGCCGTAGTCCCGCGGCCCGAACGTTGAATAACCGCGGATGCTAACCCGTTTCTCATGAAGAACAAGGCCGTCGCGCGGCTGCTGTACGAGATCGCTGACTTCCTCGAGATGCAGGATGTCGAGTACAAGCCCCGCGCGTACCGGCGCGCCGCACGCAGCGTCGAAACCCTCACCGACCCCATCGAGGACTACCATGCCGAGGACCGGTTGCAGGACATCGATGGTGTGGGCGACGCCATCGCGGACAAGATCGCGGAGTACCTCGACACCGGCCGGCTCGAGTACTACGAGGAACTGAAGGAGGAGGTACCGGTGGATGTGGAGGCGCTGACCGCGGTCGAGGGGCTCGGCCCGAAGCGCGTGAAGCAGCTGTACGACGCCCTCGGCATCACCGACCTCGACGACCTGGAGGAAGCCGCGGAGAACGGGGATATCGCGGATGTGGACGGGTTCGGGGAGAAAAGCCAGGCCAGCATCCTGGACCACATCGGGCTGGCGCGGGAAGGGCAGGAGCGGATGCTGCTCGGCGACGTCGTCCCGATGGTGCAGGAGCTCGAGGAGCAACTCGCTGCGACCGAGGCGTTCGACCGGGCCGAGGTCGTCGGGTCGTTCCGCCGCCGGAAACCGACCATCGGCGACCTCGACGTGCTGGCGACCGCCCCGGACCGCGACGCCGCGATGGATGCGTTCTGCGGGCTGGACGACGTGACCGAGGTCCTGTCCCGCGGTGACACGAAGTCGTCCATCGTGCTCGACGACGCGGTGCAGGTCGACCTCCGCATCGTGGAGCCGTCGTCGTGGGGCGCCGCCATCCTCTACTTCACCGGGTCGAAGGACCACAACGTGGCGCTGCGGAAGCGGGCGCAGCAGCGGGGCTGGACGCTGAACGAGTACGGCCTGCGTGAAGCGGGAGACAGCGGGGAACGGGTCGCCGGCCGGACCGAGGAGGAGATCTACGCCGCGTTCGATATGGCGTTCATCCCGCCGGAGCTCCGGGAGAACACCGGCGAGCTGGACGCGGCCGAGAACGATGGGCTTCCGGAGCTGGTGGAGACCGGTGAGGTGCGGGGTGACCTCCAGATGCACACGGAGTGGAGCGACGGCCACGCCTCCATCCGCGAGATGGCGGAGGCGGCAGCGGAACGGGGCCACGACTACATCCTCGTCACCGACCACGGCCCGTCCATCGCCGTCACCGACGGCATCACGTCCGTGGAGGAGCTGGAGGAGCAGCGCGCGGCGATCGAGGCGGTGAACAACGCGGTGGACGTCGAGGTGCTACAGGGGATGGAAGCCGACATCACCGCGGACGGACTGGACATCTCGCGGGCAATGGTGGACGCGGTCGACCTCGTTGTCGCATCCATCCACAACGTCCCCGACGACCCGACGGACGCCGTCCTCCAGGCGTTCGCGGACGGCGCCGACATCTGGGGGCATCCCACGAACCGGAAGATCCACGAGCGGGAGCCGGTCGACCTGGACCTCGACAGGGTGATGGCCGCGGCCGCGGAGCACGGCGTCGCGGTGGAGATCAACGCGCAGCCGGACCGCCTCGACCTGGACTGGCAGCACGTCAAGCAGTACCGCGATACCGTCGATTTTGTGGTGTCGACGGATGCGCACCGGCCGCAGGAGCTCGGATTCATGGACCTGGGTGTGTGGCAGGCGCGGCGGGGCTGGCTGGAGCAGGACGACGTGCTCAACACGCGGCCGCTGGACGAGCTCCAGGACTGGTTTTCCTGAGCCGGCCGCGGCACCCGTGTATCACGCGTCGCCGGTCGCCGCGATGATGTTCGCGTACCGTTCCACGGTGTCGACCGCGCAGTCCGGCACCAGCTCCTGCCACGGCTCGTCGCCGCGGATGCGGCGACGGAGCTCGGTGCCGGAGAACCGGTCCGGGTCGTACAGCTCCTGCGCCACCAGGTTCATCTCCGTGTACTCGCGGACCAGCCGCTGCACCAGGTCGTTCTGCGAGATGACAACGTCGGCGCCAGTCTCCCGCTCCAGCTTCTCCGCCCACCGCCGGTTGTCCGCCTCTGTCGGGCCCTCGTCGGCCAGCGGGATGACGGCGAGGCCGGGAAAGCAGGCGTGGATGACCTCCATCCGCTCGTCCGCGGTCAGCGGGTTGTCCCGGGTGCGCGACGTCTCCGCGCTCCCCATCGCGAGCATGAACCGGTCGTACCCGTCCCGGTGCTCCCGGACGACGCGGTGGTGCCCCCGGTGGAACGGCTGGAACCGGCCGATGAAGACTGCGTTCACGGAGGTGTACAAGGACGGAGTACTAATGAATCTACCGGGCGGCTGCCCGGCCGGCGACCCGCTGGAACGGCTGAACATACTTAAATGTTGCCGCGCGTTGTGGCCGCAAGGGTCGAAATTATGGAAGATCAGGAAACGTGGGCTGTCCCGGTGCGTGACGCATCCTCGGTCCCGGTCGAGGAAAGGGTCGTGTACGGGAACGGCCAGTACGCCGTCGTCGTCGATGCACCGACCTACGAGGAAGCAGTAGAGATTGTGGAGGAGCAGTTCGATGCGACAGTGACGCATCCGCAGGCCAGCCAGTTCCGCGAGGAGCCGTACACGCCGCTGACGGAGTCGGTAGGGACGGATGTTCCCGCTATCGTGTACGCCGAGATACCGTTCACCGACGGCCGACAGGGCCGGTTCGGCGGTGAGTACGCGAAGACCGCGAACGGTGTCACGCAGCACAGCAAGGTGGCTGATGTCAGGGTCGTCATCGACCCGGCAGCGAGCGAGACGATGGACACGGCCGCCGAAGCACTCGGCCGTGATGACCGGGAGGACCTCAAGGAAATACCGCTGGTCGCATCGTTCGGGGAGGCGGTCGATGTCGCCCCGGAGGCGGAGCTGTTCGTCGTGGGAGGAGCGACCGAGGGCGGGTACATCCCGGACGCTTGGGAGGCGCCGATAGAGAAATCCCTGCAGCGTGGCATGACGGTGATGGCGGGCCTCCACACCTATCTGGGGAACGACCCGGACTACGCTGCGCTCGCAGAGGAGAACGGCGGAGATATCATCGATGTGCGGAAGCCGCCGCGGCCGGACCTGCTCGGGACCGCGGACGGGGAGGCGACCGACGAGGCGCACATCGTGCTGGTGGGCGGGACCGACATGGCCGTCGGGAAGCGGACGACCGCGGCAGAACTCGTGCAGGCAGCCGAGGAGGCTGGCTACGATGCGGACATGGTCGCGACAGGGCAGACCGGTATCATGCTCGGCTACCGCGGGGTGGCGCTCGATGCGGTCCGGTGGGACAGCGTGACCGGAGTCCTCGAGGAGTTGACACACCGCGCCGCCGAGGAGAACGACTTCGTGTTCGTTGAGGGACAGGATGCGTGGCTGCACCGCTCGTACTCGGGTCATCCGACGCTGATGAGTGGGTGTCGGCCGGATGTGAATGTCATCGCCGACGAACCGTCACGCTCCGAGCACGTCGCGGTCGGCGGGGAAATCCCTGAGATAACGCGCCACATCGAGTACGTCGACATGCAGCGGGGAGATGCGCCCGTCGTGGCGATATCCACATGGAGCGACAATCCCGGCGAGGAACAGGCGTACCAGAATGTGGATGTCCCGGCGTTCAACGTCTACCATGAGGACGGCCACCGCGAGCTCTTCCGGGCCATTGAGGAGCACGTCACCGAGGGCGAGGACGCGGGCGACGCTGACGATACCCCGGACACGTTTTAAGTGCTTCGACACGAGGACTACATCTATGGCAGAGATAACTGACGTATCGGTCGAGGAGCTATCGTTACCGCTGGCTGAACCGTTCGAGTTCGCGCTCGGACAGATCGAGGAGGTGGACAACGTTCTGGTGCGGGTTGAAACCGCCGATGGAACAATCGGGTACGGCGAGGCATCCCCGTTCCCGACCGTCACCGGCGAGACGCAGCAGACCGCTATGGCCATCGTTGACGCCGCAACCCCGCTCATCGAGAGGGAGGAAACCGCCTCGTACGGACCGGTCATCGACGATGTCCGGTCAACGTTCTCCGGCAACGTGAACGCCCTGTTCGCAATCGAGACAGCGATACTGGATGCGTACTGCCGTGAGCGGGACATGCCACTGTCCGCGGTGTTCGGGGATGTCCCCTCGACGGTCCAGACAGATATTACTCTCGGGATCGTCGATCCGGATGTCGCACGGCAGCTGACCCGCACGGCCCGGGACCACGGGTACAGCGAACTCAAGATCAAGACTGGCGGGGATGTATCCAAAGATGTCGCCCGCGTCGCGGCTGTATCCGACGAGGCGCCGGACGCCGGTATCGCGGTCGATGCTAACCAGGGGTACTCCCCCAAGGAGGCGGTCCGGTTCATGGACGCGCTCCACGACCGCGGCATCGATATCGACCTCCTGGAGCAGCCTGTCCCGGCTGACGACTACGACGGGCTGAAGCTCGTGACCGACACGGTCGATGTACCGGTCGCGGCCGATGAATCGGCGTTCGACCCGCAGGATGCGATGCGCATCGCCCGGAAGCGGGCGGCCGATGTCATCAACATCAAGCTTGGGAAGGCCGGGCTGATGGGTGCGAGCGACATCATCGGCATCGCCCAGGCCGCGGATTTGGACCTGATGATCGGCTGCATGTTCGAGAGCAAGCTCGGCATCCACACCGCGGCACATGTCGTCGCCGGGACCGGCGCGTTCGGACACGTTGACCTGGACGGTAAGGACCGCGCCATTGAGGAGCTGGAGTCGACAGGGCTCGGGCCGGACATCGACATCGATGGGCCGGGCCACGGTGTCCGGCCGGACGATATCAGGGACTAGTCGTGCGGCGCGCCGCCGCTGTCAACGGTTCCGTGCCCCGTCTTTCGTTCGCGGTCGACGCGAGCTGTGTCCCGCCCCGAGAAGGCGGTTCACGTCGTTGACGAGTCTAGGGAGTGAGGTCTTCAGGTCCGCCAGTGTGAGAGTGGAGAACTCGTCGCGCACGAAGTCTCGCGACGCCGCCCCGTCCTGTACCAGATTATCCAGTTCCTGGAGACTGTCGACGTGCTCGCTCGTGGCGAGGGACAGGTGCTCGGGCATCGCGTGGTAGTGGTCGTCCTCCGCGCCCGGCGGATCAAGTTCCGTCCCCTCGAGCAAGCTGTGAGAGTGGATGGTGTCGTACGGGAACCCGTCCAGACCGGGGTCGGCGTACGGCCGCAGCTTTTCATCGTCGTGGTGGGGCAGTGTGACGGTGGCGCCCGGGCCGCCCGCGGCAAGGGACATCCCCGCCGCGACCAGCGTGTTGTACAGGACCGGGTGGGGGCGTCCACCGGACAGGTGGAGGGTTCCCGCGTGCCGGTCCATATGACCGGTGCTCTCGGTCACCCACTGCTCCGCCTTCTCGTTCAGCGCGTCAAGATTATCGCTCACCAGCACCCGTCCCGAGTCCCGCCACTCGTCGAAGTACGGGACAACGGTCTCCGACGGGTCGTCCATCGCCAGCGGCTGGTAGTAGTGGACGACATCGTGACCGGCGATATCCTGGATGAACGGGTCGTACATGTCCTCGTCCTCCGGACCGACCTTGGCGCCGACATCGAACTCCTCCTCTATCCAGGCCGCGTACCCCAGTTCGGCCAGCGGGTAGAGCGCGGTCGCCGGTGCTGTTGTCCCGGTGGCCCGGCGCAGCGGCTCGGCCACCTCGTCGAGCCGCGGGTCGACATCGAACTCCCCCTCCAGCACTCCTGAATCCTGGAGTTTCCACAGGGGCATCCGGTCGGCCTTCCGCGTCCAGTCGAGGTTGTGCTGTCCCTCGAAGTAGTCCTTGGCATACTCGGTCAGGTCGATGACGGTGCCGGTCTCGTTCCGTGCGAGGCCGGCCAGCGTGTCCCAGTAGCCCTGGTCGCTCCATACCTCACCGCTGGTGACGACCTCCCCGTCCATCCCGAGAAGATCGAACACCCGGTCGAACAGCGCCTCCTTCCGCTCCGCTTTCGCCGGCGCCTCCCTGAAGTAGTCCTGCATCCCCTGGACGGAGTCCCGGTTCAGCGCCCGGAAGTGCTCTCCGATGCCCGCCACCGCGTCCCCGTCGGTGTACCGCGCCAGCTCCGCGCCGACCACGAACCCGGCGAGCTGCTCGAACGGCTCGCCGCCCCCGTCGCCGTCCAGGCTGCGCGGGACGTTGAACAGGTGATAAAATCCGCCGCCCGGTGCCTGCTTGTCGTACGCCTCGCCGCGGTTGATCCCGGCGACGAGAGGATGCGATGCCTCGAGTGCGCGGAGGCCCAGCGTCTCCGCCTCTCTCCGGGCAGTGGCGTACGCTCTTTCCAGGTCGGGTGTTGGCCCGGTTGCGGTGTCTGCCGTTGTCTGGTATCGTTGTGTCATGAGATCGACCCCGGCTGGAGAAGGACGGCGGCCGATCCACGGCTAGTGGATCGAGATAATAATCCGGCGGATAATCGCGGCAAGGTCCTGAGCCGTTCCGTACACGGTTATCGCGCCGGACATACTACCGCTGTCTACCGCACGGAACGCTTATAAACTCTTTGTTGACCT
>JAXINY010000045.1:9294-11786 GCA_034190525.1 Asbonarchaeaceae archaeon (SeqCode)
GCGGAGTCGCTGGTAGCGATGCAGGGACAGCTCGCACACCGCACCGGGCAGGCCGCGACGGCTGAGTCGCAGCGACGTGCGAGTGCCGAGTTCTTCTTTGCCTTTGGCCGATAGAGCCAGCCCCTGTTTCTTCCGGGGTTGCCACCATGAACACACGACCACACCAGATACTACGCGACGACACAGGTGAACCCGATGCAACCTGAAACAGCCGCAGAGCTCGAGGCAACGGTCCGGGACTACCTCGATCCACTCCTCCACCCAGCGGAGGACGCGATCCGTTTGGACGGGGAGGTCGACACCCCTGTCCGGCCGTGGCAGGGGTTCACCCCGACGCGGACCGACCAGGAACCGGTGGACCAGCTGCAGAGTCTGGTCGCGGCCAACCGCATCGACACCGTGAACCGAAACTATGGCGAGGCCGGGGACATGGTGGCCTTCGTCGCTGACGGCTTTCCTGCCCTCAATGCCCGGGTCGACGACGACCCGTACCAATTGGTGGAGCAGCAGCAACCTGCGGCCGGACGGAAGCGCCAGATGCTCCGACAGGTTGGTGATTCCCTCGGCATCGACATCGTCACCGTCACGACGGACGAGGTGTGGTCCGACCAGACGTACTGGGACCGGCTGCAAGAGCATCTCGAGCAGGAATACGGATCGCACCGCGACATGATAGACCTCATGCAGACGAAGCGGATGGCGGTCGGCTCGCGTGACGGCCGCGCCATGCCGGCTGAAGAGGTGCTGGAGGCCATCGATACGAGGTACGGGGTTGATGCTGGGGCGGCGCTGTCCGACTACCTGTCGGCGTGGGAGCAGAACATGCGTCCGATGGAGGCGGATATCCTCTATGTCCCCGCGGAGCAGGCCGTCGCCCACCACCTCGCCCGGACCCACGACCGCAACGTCAAGGTCGGGCCGCGGTCGGAGCGGCACTACGATGACGGCATCCAGGGGCAGGGCATCCTCCACCTCCCGCAGCCGGGTGCGCTGCACGCATCGCTCTCCGGGTCGTCCGCTGCCATCCCGTACATCGCTGACGAGAACGACCGCGATCAGCGCATCCTGGTCGGTGACCATCCCGACACCGTCGCGGAGAAAGTGGACGGCGCCGACGTGAAGCAGGTGTACGCCGGGGATGGCGATGTCCGGAACGGCGTGGTGGATGCGGCGATGGTGGCGGCGGAGCTGGCCGCCGCGACCGGGCAGGAATCGCTTCAGGCTGATGGCGCGGAGCTCAAGGACGCATACGATGTCCACCGGTACGTCCAGGAGCGCGGAGCCGATGGCGTCCGGGCGCTGCGCGACACACTGCCATCGGCCATCGACCGGACGGTGAACGACGCGGTGGACTACGCGTAGCGCTGCCCCGAAACAGTAACGTATTTAAAACATTGGCCGCCCTACAGTGGCACGATGCAGCCCGACCATGTAGCAGTTGACGGTCAGGCAGCCGTCCGGGCTAGCATCGGTTCTCTGCTGCTCCTGCTACTGGCTCTGTAGGGAGACATCCCTGAGTGGGAGGTCTCACCTTCACTGCTCTTGACAAGACACCACGCCATACCACGACACGATACCCGGTGACGACGATGGACCAACGCGAACACGTTCAACCCCGAACCGACGACCCAGTGACCGAAACCACGGTAGAAGAGTACCTCGGCCCGCTCGCGGAGGAGGTCGAGCTAGAGGGAGGTGGAACGGTCCAGGAACCGGTGAGCACGCTCGTCGGGTTCAACGTCGCACCGTACTTCGAGCCCACGGACCAGGCCGCGATGATGGTGGGAGCCCGCCGACTCCAGCAGTTCAACGAGGACTACTTCGGGGACGGTGGGATCCAGGTCCCGGTGGTCTGCGGCGCCTTCCGTGCGCTCAACCAGGAGACGCCGGAGGCGGCGAGGGAGTGGACCGCGGAAGGAACGTTCCGCGCTGGTGTCAACGCGGCGCGGTACGAGGAGATGGCCGACACGATGGGGCTCACCCTCCCGTCGGACGGTGTCGTGACCGACGCGGACATCCTCGGCCAGCAGCAGTTCTGGGACCAGATGTACCGGCAGGCCAGGGATGGGGAATACGCATCGTTCGACGAGATCCGGCGCCGCACCACGGAGCACCACGTCCCAGCGGAGCACCTCGGCGAGAAGATCACGGTCGATGCGCTCGGCACGGTGTTCGACGACCGGTTCGACGTTGACACCCGGCTCGATAACATGGCAGAGGCCCACGATGCCGGCGGTGAGATGCGCGGCCCCGAGCTCTACACGCTCCTCGAGAGCGCGGTGTTCGAGGCCGCTGCCGACATGATATCGGATCAGGATGGAAAGCGGGTGAACGGGAAGCTCGGGCCGTCAAAGGAGCAGCTGTATGATGACCTCATGGATCTCCACAGCGTCCGGGTCGCACAGCCCGCGGGATTCGACTGGGAGGCTGTCGACCCGTACATCGCGTGGGACGATGACCGCGTCTTCTTCATCGACTCCCGCGACCGGATG
>JAXINY010000045.1:11796-12455 GCA_034190525.1 Asbonarchaeaceae archaeon (SeqCode)
ACCGTCCGGGGTCACCCGGACCGCAGAGTGGGGGCGGATGTGGAACCCGGTCGTGTATGCCGTGGGGACCGCCGTCGAGGCCGCCCGCTACATGGACGGGATGGACCCGGCCGCCGTCACGGAACAGCAGTACGGCCGGGCTATGGACAGCTTCGAGGATGTCGTGTCCTACGCCCACGACAACGGTGTCGATGCGCTCGCCGCCCATGCCGCGGGGACCGTCCACCCGGTCCTCCAGACGTGGAGCATCGACGAGGCGGCGTACGCCGATGCTGTGGACGCAGCCTACGGTGACGGCGCGTCCGGCGTCGTTGATGACGGGCGGGAGTTCCTCGAGAGCGTCAGCCGCGGCCAGGGAAGCCCGCAGGTGGAATCAGACCGCATCGCAGCGCTCGAGGCGGAACTTCAGGCCGCCATCGATGAGATTCGCGAGGCAGACGGGCGGCCGCCGCAGGACGCCATCGAGGACAAGAACGCCGCCCAGTCGGAGCTCGACTACGAGCAGCGCCGGGAGCTCTTCCACCAGCTCGGCGTCGATGTCCAGGACGGGTTCGACACGACCGACGTGAAGGCACGGATCGAACGCAACCTCCGGCAGGAACGCAACCTCGAGGAGGGCGAGGAGGATTTCACCGTGTCCACACCGGAGGACATCATCG
>JAXINY010000045.1:12465-13487 GCA_034190525.1 Asbonarchaeaceae archaeon (SeqCode)
AGGCAGGGATCGATGCGGACGCGTACGGCGACGGCGCGGTCGTCCGGGCGGTCTACCAGGCACCCCACTTCCTGGACGGCGACGCTGGCGGCAGGGCGGAAGGCATCCTCTACGGCTCCTGATACGCCGAGGTGTGCTCGGGGTACGCCGGACGTGAGTGTCGAGGTACACCGCCGTCGAGATCGTCTGGGTCGAGCGTGTCAAGTACCGGCCGCCCCAGTGCAGGCGTGATGTCGCGCACATCCTCCAGCGTCACACCGTCTGAGAAGAGGTACTCTTCCACGTCGCCAGCAGTCGCCAGCTCCATCGACCGTTGCCCGCCAGGATAGTTGCGGGGAACAATCTCGACCATCTCGGGGTGTGGATCGCGGCGGTACCGCGGCGCAGGCTTATCCTCTCTCCCCGCCCTGACCGTGTACCCGGGCAGATTCATCGCCCGCCGCGCCTCGGCCAGACGCATCGCGGTGTGGACCACCGGATGCCAGCTCTTCCCCCCGTTCGTCCTGACGCGCAGGAACTCCTCGTCAAAATCCCGGATCTTGGTGGCAAAATCCGCCGTGTCGTCCCCGAAGCAGGGCCGCGGGGTGTCACCGTGGAGCGTGTACGGCGGCACCGTGGTTCGACCGTCATCCAGCGGCTGGACGGTCTGGACGGTGTCGTGTCCCAGCGCCGGGCGGATGACCCGGTCGTACATCTCCTCCTCTGCCGGCCCGATCTTCACCGTGCACCCACTCCGCGGTCCCGATTTCCAGCAGACTGTACACCTCGGGGGCGCGGGGAGTCCGGCCGGTGCGCTGCCGGTAGTCGGCAGCGATATCGGCAAGATGCGTGTCAACCCCGAACCGGTCGTCCACCACCCGGCTTTCCGCAAGGTCACGGAGCGGCATCGTATCCTCGAGGTCCGATGCCAGCAGGGTCTCGGTGTTCTGCCGCAGGAAGTCGTAGAGCTCGTGGACGCTTCCGATGTCGTCTCCCGCGGCACCGGTATCTGCGGTCGCTTCGGGGTACGGTTCCTCGGCGAC
>JAXINY010000122.1:0-9783 GCA_034190525.1 Asbonarchaeaceae archaeon (SeqCode)
CATCTCGGGGTATGCTCATCCTGCTGCGGTACGGCGAGATCGGGCTGAAGAGCGGTCCAGTCAAGAAGAAGTTCCGCGACCGGCTCCTGGACCGGCTGCGCGAGCAGCTCGACTACCGCGGCATCGACGGCGATATCTTAAGGCGCGAGGGCCGGATATTCGCCGACGTCGCGGAGGAGGACGCTGCGGATGCCGCGCTCGCCCTTTCACAGGTCCCCGGCGTCGTGTCCGCGTCTCCCGCGGTCGAGACCACGCTTGTGCTCGATGACATCGAGGCGGGGGCGGTCGAGCTGCTGGCGGACAGGAACGCGGAGACGTTCGCCGTGGATGCGCGGCGCGCCGGGGAGCACGACTACACGAGCAAGGACATCGAGGAAGCGGTGGGGGACGCGGTCCGCGAGCAGTGCGGGCTCGCGGTCGATCTCGACGACCCGGACGTGACGGTCGATGTGGAGGCGCGGTACACCGCCGCATATCTCTACACCGAGACCGTGGACGGGATCGGCGGGCTGCCCATCGGCGACGAGAACCGCGTCGCTGTCCTGTTCGAGGACCGGGCGGCGACCGTCGCGGCGTTCCTGCTGATGAAGCGGGGCTGCCGCGTGTTCCCGGTGTACACCGGTGCGGACAGCGACGCGGTCAGCGAGGAGATGGAGGTGCTCCGCCAGTTCGACCCCGGCGTCAAGCTGACCGTGATGGACGGGAAGACCCCGGCCGAGGCGCTGGACGATGCATGCGACCTGTTCGACTGCGACGCGGCGGCGCTGCCCTGGCCGTCAGGCGAGCTGGAGCAGGACGTCCCGGCGACGGACGTGGAGCTGCTGTTCCCGAACGCCGGCTTCCCGGAGGATGAGGTGATGGACCGGTACGCGGAACTGCTCTCCCCGCCCTGACCCGCCTTTAAATACCCCGTAGTTTTATAAACGATTCGGACATTAGGGGGTAACGCCATGACAGCAACCTCGCTGTCGACGCTGCGGACCGGGGCGCGGAGCGCCCTGCTCGCCGCAGCCGTACACGCGCTGCCGGCGGCGCAGTACCCGCCCATCAGCAAGTGGATGGCGTTCTCCCTCCTGACAGTGGACCGGCTCGAGGTCAGCCGCTAGCCCGTAGGGGAATATTTAAATTCTCGGTCAGGGAACGTGTGGACGATGGGCGACGAGGACGTTGACTACGACCGGGTCGAGTACGTGACCAACCGGCGGCTCCCGAACGATGACGACGAGCTGACCGGCCACATCAAGATGTACTCCTACGACGAGGTCACGTTCCACTACACGCTGGAATGCCCGTTCTGCGGTGCAGTGACGGAGGGGACGAAGGACATGGAGAACCGCCCGTACTACATCAAGTGCACCGAGTGCGGCGAGAACAACCTCATCCGGAAGATGAAGGGCAGCGGGAACAAGATCAAGCGGCCGGGCGGCGAGGAGGTCGGGGCCGACGAGGACGCGGACGCCGCGTAGCACCGCCTGTTTAAATCTTTCTCCCCCGCCTGTTCTCCGGCGATGCAGGGACTGACGGTCGACAGGAACGCGGTCGAGCGGTGGCTGGACCAGAATGACCTCGAGCGCGCGGCGGGCGCGGTCCGGGAGTACTTCACCGGGCTCGGGGCGGACAGCTTCGACGCTGCCAGTGACCCCCGCGCGGTCATCGACCGCCTGGCGGCGGACGAACGGTACGAGCAGGCGCTGTGGCAGGGTCTCCTCGCGGATGCCGTCGACGCTGCATCGACGGTCCGCCGGCTCTACATGATGGAGGTCGACGACAGCTCCCCGTACCGTCCCATGGACCGGACCACCAGCGACACCCGGTATTACCGGTCGCTGGACGGTTCCACGTGGATGCTGCGGCCGGACGACTACGACGAGACGGGGTTCGACCGGCAGGTGCGGACCGCGTTCACCCACCTCCACAACGTCCACGAACTGAAGCAGACCGCCATGCCGGTGCCGGACACGAGCGTCCTCATCGTGGAGCGGGACGGGCAGCCCGAGGCCTACACCGTGATGGAGCGGGTCGGCCCGCTGGACGCTGAACCGCCGGACGATGCGCCTATCGGCCGGTACAACGACCTCGGATACACGCTCGCGGTCGAGCAGCACCGGGTCTCGTACTTCGACGCCATCGGCCGCGATGACTTCGTGCCGGCGGACGGGGAGGCCTACCTCGTCAACCCCGGCCAGTACCGGGAAGGGCCGTCCGACGCGCAGCTGGCGGACAGCGTCGTTCCCGACCCGGGGGACTGGACGGACGCGGAGGTCGCGGCGGCGCGGGCGCCCTACCACCTCACCGTGACCGGGCAGGGCACCGCGGGAACCGTTTATAAGCGTGGCGAGCTATCGACCGGCCGTGCCCCGGTGGCTTAGCCTGGTATAGCGGCCGACTTGTACACGCAACTGCCGCAGCAGTTGGCAGTGCGGACCGCCTCCGGCGGTCTCCGCTTCGCGGAACCAGCAGCCGATTTGCTGACACGCACGCCGCGTGGATGACCCGGTCAAGAAATCGGCAGGGCGCGGGTTCAAATCCCGCCCGGGGCTCTCTGACCACGTCTTCTAGAAGAGCGACGCGAGCGCGGCGACGAGCCGGCCGAGGAGCCGTGCAAGGAATCCTGGCTGCGCCGGCGTGGCGGTGTCGTCCCCGGTGCTGCGGTTGCCGGGCGCGGTGGTATCGGTACGCTCCTCCCCCGGCGGGTCGACAGGCTGTATATCGACCTTCTCCGTGGTCCCGGCGAGGTCGCCGAGCGGCGGGACCTCCGCCTCCATCCGGTGCACCTCCTCGAGGCACTGCTCCAGCGCATCCCGTTCCGTCGTGTAGCAGGGGCGGAAGCCGGTCTCCATCGCGGTCAGGATCTTCTGGTTGGACTGGTGGAGCGACTCCACCGCTGTATCGAGGCGGTCGTTGAGGCTGCGGAGCTGGCTGTACACCGGACGGAGCGATGCCGACCCGTGGTCCAGCACGTACCGGCGGATGAGGAGTTCGGAGTACGCGTACCCGAACGTCCGGTCGACCGACGTGTCGAACAGCGTCCAGTCCCGCATGAACGTCCGGTTCTCCCTGTAGTAGGTGAGCAGGTCTCCCGGGGTCTTCCGCGGGGGAAGGGTGTACCGGGTGCGGCCCTCGCGCCACACCACCTCCTCGCCGAATATCTCGGCCTGCCGCACCCCGCGCTTTGCGTTCACCAGCCACTCGACGTAGGACGCGGTGCCCTCGTCGAACCAGGCCCGGTTCGCGGTCGTCCACCGCAGCGCGTCCGCGTTGAACCCGTGCATCACCTCGTGCAGCACCACCGCCGGGCCCTCGTCCTTCACGAGGGTGGAGTTCCGGATGAAGATGAGGCCGCCGGTCCGGTACTGCCCGCTGCTCCATCCATCGACGCGCTGGTCGTACTGTTCGTCGGAGTAGACCACGACCGGCCACCGGTTCACCTGCGGCCGGAACCCGGTGACCGCGACCGGCACCCAGTACAGGTCGTCGGCGGTGGAGAGGTTGCCCGGCCCGAACAGGACGAAGTTGTCGTACCGCTCCCCCTGCCCGCTGACCGCGAGGCGGATGTTGACCGGTCCCTCCCCGGAGTAGTTCGCCCCGTGGGACCCGAGCGCGGCGTCGAACCCGAAGCTGTGTGATTCGGAGAGGACCGGGCGGTCGGTGCGGACGCGCACCTGCGTCACCTCCTCGGACACGTCCGGCCGCTGGTCGCGGAACCCGGACAGCCGCAGCTGCACGAGGTCGAGGCCGCGGTGCTCCTCGGCGACGACACCGTCCACCGTCCCACGGATGGTGACGACCTCCTTCCCCTCCTGCGGCGTTATGGTCGTCGTGAATTCCACCTGCCGTCCGTCCGTGGTGTACGACAGCTCGCCGTCGGAGTCGCTCACGCCACGGACCGTGGTGCCGGGCGGGAGGAGCCAGGAGGTGGTGAGTTCGGTCCGCCGGTCCGGGTTCTCCGGGTACAGCTCCACGGTGATGTTCATATCGGCGGTGTCACCGTCGACCACCACATCGTACGTGGTCACGCCGCTGGCCGCGGCCGATACCGATACCACGGCTAGCAGGAGAACCATACATCGCAGCGGGGTGCGCATGGTTGGAACTGCCGTCGATGCTTCTTAAATCTGCGATTCCACACCCTCTTTATAAAGGTTCGTCCCGCTGTTGGGACTACCGAACGGAGGTGTTACACTGTGAACGGAACTGTTGCCTTCTTCCATGACCGGAAGAAGTACGGCTTCATCGAGTCCGACGAGGCGGAGGACGACGTGTTCTTCCACCTCGACGATCTGGACGAGGACTCGATCGAGGAAGGTACCGAGGTCGAATTCGACGTTGAAGAAGGAGACCGCGGTCCCCGAGCGACCGACATCCAGGTCCTGTAAGGGACCTTCTCGGTCTGAAATCGGTTAGACACTGTTTCTTTCTTCCGCCTTTTTATCTTCCGCCAGCTAGTCGCAGCTGGACACGGACAGGTATTTTAATGCTTGCAGCGCACCCCGTTGCACGACGGGGACATGGGGTAGCCCGGCATCCTGACCGCCTCCAGCTAAGAGGCGAGCCCTTCCCTCTTAGGAGGGTAGGTTCCACTCTCGCTGCGCTCGATTCGACATACTGGAGGGCTGAGACCGAGAGGTCGATGATTTCCCGGCTTCCCTGGGAGAAAGCGGTCGACCCCGGTTCAAATCCGGGTGTCCCCACTTCCGAGGATTTGAACCAGACGAAAACCGCCGGTTTTCGGAGTTCAAATCCGGGTGTCCCCATTCCCGTGATTTGACGGCCCACCGATGCTATCCCACCGTGACGCTGATGTCGCCGCTGCCGGGACCGGTGACGGTGCACCGGGAGTCGACGCCGCCCGAACCATTCTGCACGCGGTACGTCACACGCTCCGGCTCGTACACCGCCAGGAGCTCCCGTATCTCCTCGGCCGTGAACGCGCGGCGTCCGACGGTCTCGCCATCGGCGGCGACGCGGAACAGCAGGTTCTCCATCACCGCCGTATCCGGCGCCGCCCCGAAGTAGGAGGGTCCGATTCCTGCACATACCGCCCTGAGAAGGCTTTCCTTCGTCCCGTTGTAGCTGCCGTAGAACCGCTCCGCCGGCTGGCCGGCCGTCACGGTCACGTTGAACCGCTTCCGGGACGTGTCGAACGTGAACGTGCGGCGCTCCACCGGTGTCGTGTTCGTCAACGTGACGGTCCCGGCGTCGTACACCGACAGCGCTGTCCCGGACGAGTGCGGTACCGGGCCGTCCAGCAGGACGGTCCCGGCAGCCACCGCGGCGATGACCACAAGGACGGCTCCGAGAAGCGGCCGGGAGAACCGTTTCCGGGGCATACCTGCCGTGGCCGCTTCGTGATATAAATAGGTTGCCGCTCCACCTCTATCCTCACCGCGTCTGTCCCTGCCCGGCCGCGCCTTTCAGCGGTACGAACCGGACGCTGCTCCGCACGTCCCGTGCTATCTCCCCGTCTTCCCCCTTCCTGTACACGGTCAGGTCCTGGCGGTGTCGATCACCGACGGGCGCCACCAGCGTCCCGCCCGGTGCGAGCTGGTCGAGCACCCCGGCGGCGATATCCGGCGCGGCAGCAGTGTACAGGATGCCGTCGTACGGCGCCGCCTCCACGTACCCCGTGGAACCGTCCGTCTCCACCACGGTGACGTTGTCGTAGGCCGCGAGCCGTTCCCGGGCCTGCTCCACCAGCTCGGCTACGATCTCCGTGGTGACGACCTCACCCGCGAGCTCCGCGAGGACCGCCGCCTGGTAGCCGCTGCCCGTTCCCACCTCCAGCACCGCGTCATCCTCCTCCGGTGCCAGCGCCTCGGTCATCACCGCCACCATGTGCGGCGCCGAGATGGTCTGCCCCGCACCGATGGGGAGCGGCCGGTCCTCGTACGCGTGCTCCGCCTGCGATGCCGGGACGAAGTCCGCGCGGTCGACGGAGCGGAACGCCGCGATGACCCTGTCCGACCGGAGGATGCCCTTCCGCCGCAGGCGGTCAACGAGCGCGTCGTTGCCCATACACCGGGTACTGCCCGGCACAGGTAAAACTGTTACGTGTGCACTGCTTCCCATGCTCGGCCTCGCGCTCCTGCTGTTCATCGGGCTCCCGCTGCTCGACCTCGTCATCCTGGTCAAGCTGGCGGGCATCATCGGCCTGCTGGAGACGGTGCTGCTCGTCGTGTTCACCGGTATCGTCGGGGTCTCCCTCATCCGGCAGGAAGGGGTGAAGGTGCTGATGCGGCTGCAGCGCGCGGCGATGATGGAGGAGGTGGGGCAGGCCGTGGTGGAGGGCGCGCTGCTCACCGCCGGCGGCATCTTCCTGCTCTCCCCCGGCATCATCACCGACCTGCTCGGGTTCGCGCTCGTGTTCTCCTGGACACGCACCCGGCTCGCGGCCTGGCTCCGGCAGCGCCTGCAGGCCTCGGGCAACGTCCACGTCCAGGTCGAGGCGTTCTGACCGTGAATTAACGTTTTAAGCACCGGCACGCACACGGGGCGTATGGCGATACTGTCCGACCGCGACCTCCGGGAGCTCATCGAGGAGCGAGATGCGGTGTACGTGGAGGAGGGACCGGAGATCGACATGGACCTGCAGCTGGGGCCGTCCTCGTTCGACCTCCGGCTCGGCTACTCGTTCGGCATCCTGAACACCCGGAAGATAGAGATGGTGGATACGAAGGACATGGGGAAGTACCAGAAATACATCGAGGAGGAGCGGCACAGCCCGGAGGAGGGTGTCATCATCCACCCCGGCGAGTTCATCCTCGGCTCCAGCCTCGAGACGATCAACATCCCGGACGACCTCGTGGCACGGGTCGAAGGACGAAGCAGCTACGGCCGGCTCGGCATCGTGGTGCACGCCACGGCCGGCTTCTGCGACCCGGGGTTCGAGGGCGACATCACGCTGGAGATGCAGAACCTGGGGAACGCACCGGTGAAGCTGTACCCGGAGGACCGTATCTGCCAGGTCGTGTTCGAGACCATGACGTCGGAGGCCGACACGCCGTACGGGGACAAGACCGACGCGAAGTACCAGGGACAGCAGGGCGCGACCGGCAGCAAGCTGGACCGGGAGCAGCGGTGATCCCGCGATGCGGCTCGTCGACACCCACTGCCATCTCGACTTCGACCGGTTCGATGACGACCGGGACGGAATCATCGCGGAGTGCGCGGAGCGGCTGGAGCACGTGGTGAACTCGGGGACGAACCTGGAGCGGAACCAGGCATCACTCCGCCTCGCGGCGGAGCACGCCGTGGTGGAGGCGACGCTCGGCGTCCACCCCACCTACGTGACGGACGAGCTCGATCTGGACGGGATCGAGGAGCAGATCCGCCAGCACCGGGAGAGCATCGTCGGTGTCGGGGAGATCGGGCTGGACTACCACCACGTCTCCGACGAGCGGTGGCGCGCGAAGCAGGAGGACATCTTCGAGCGGTTCCTCGCGGTCGCGGCGGAGCTGCAGCTGCCGGCGGTGCTGCACACCCGGGACGCCGAGCAGCCGGCCATGGACATCGTCGAGGACTACGACCTGCCGCACGTGGTGCTGCACTGCTTCAACGGCCGCCCGGAGCTCGCCGAAGCGGCGGTGGACCGTGGCTACCACGTCTCCATCTCGACGCAGGTGCTGTACTCGGACCGGGTGCAGGCGCTGGCGGAGGCGGTGCCGCTGGACCGCATCCTGCTGGAGACCGATGCCCCGTTCCTCTACCGGGGCGAACGGAACGTGCCGTGGCACGTGGCGGAGAGTGCGGAGCAGATCGCGGACATCAAGGACCTCGACCCGGCGGAGGTCGGCCGGGTGACGACGGGGAACGCGGAAGCCGTGTTCGGGCTCTAGCGGTCCGTGGTATCGATCCCGAGGAGTTCTAGGCAGGGGCACCGCCGCGCGGACGCTGTGACGAGGAGGACGGTGCCGACGAGGACGAGAAGAGCGGATGTCAGCGCCTGCGGGAGCGGGCCGACCGCGACCCTGACCACGCCGACGTATCCTGCACCGCCGCCCAGGACGAGGGCGGTGCCGAGGATGAACCGCAGGACGCGGTCCGGGCCACCCACGTTCTGCTCCATACATCCCCCTTTGGCGACACTGGCTTTTGAGGGTTCCGGGAGACAGGAAGCCTTTTTAGGGAGTCCTCCGCTGTACTGTGTATGGCGTACGAGCGGTCGCTGGAAGATGTCGAGAACTTCGTGTTCGACCTCGACGGCACGGTGTGGGAGTGGAACCGGCTGAAGCCCGGGGCGCGGAAGACCATCACCGAGCTGCAGGAGCGCGGGAAGGAGGTCTACTTCCTCACCAACAACTCCATCATGGGGCGGCGCGGCTACGCGGAGAAGCTGGAGGACATGGGGATCGACACGTCGCCCGGCCGCGTCATCCCGGTGTCGTACATCGCCGCGGAGACGTTCGACGAGATGGACGTGCGCCGCGCCTACACCATCGCAGAGGAGGGGTTCCGGGACGAGCTGGCGCGGCGGAACATCCAGCACTCCGAGGATGCCGACCATGTCGTCGTGGCGGTGGACCGCAACTTCTCCTACTGGAAGGCCGCGAAAGCAGCGGAGCTCGTGCGGGGCGGCGCCGAGCTCTGGTGCACGTCGGTGGACGCGTTCTGGTGGGCGGGCGACCGGTCGCTGCCCGGGTCGTACGCCCTCGCCGAGACGGTGAAACAGGCCGCGGACGTGGACACGATGAAGGTGCTCGGGAAGCCGAGCGAGCACGCCCGCAGCGTCGTCAAGTCGGAGTGGAAGCTGATGCCCGGGAACACCATCGTCATCGGGGACAACATGAAGAGCGACGTCGTCCTCGGCAACCGGATGGGCTACCGGACCGGGCTCGTGCTCGGCGGGAGCACCGACGAGGAGGATCTCAATGATGCGGGGCCGCACGAGAAGCCGAACCTGGTGTTCCGCGAGTTCGAGCGCATCCTGATGAAGGTCTAGGCGTCGCGCGGGATGCCCCACGTCGTCGGGTGCGCATCGAACCCGGTCAGCGTATCGTATCCATACTCCCGCAGGAGGTCCTCGACATCGCCGCTGGTCGTCCCGTCCGCGCGGTGCGGATGCCCGTGGTACGAGGCGACGGCGACGTGCGGCCGGTGCTCCGCCAGCGTCTCCCCGGCGCCTTTGAGCGCAGCGATCTCGCCACCCTCGACATCCATCTTGACGAAGTCCACGGTGTCGAGCCCGGCGCGGTCGACGAGCCCGTCGAGCGTCACCGCCTCCACGGTCTGCTCACCGTCCGGGGCCACGGCGTTCCCGAGGCAGCGGTGCTGCCGGAACGAGACCGTGCCCGGGACGGCGTGAAGCGCCGCCCCGTAGATATCGACGTTGTCGAGGCCGTTGAGGTCCACCGCCGCCTGCAGCGTCTCCCGGTTGTCCGCCCCCGGCTCCAGTGCGACCACCGTTCCCTCCGGTCCGCAGCGCCGGGCCGCGTAGGCGGTGAACTCTCCCGGGTATGCGCCGGCGTCGATGACGGTGTCCCCCGGTGCGATGTCGTAGGCCGCGGTGTACCCCTCGATGATATCCGTATCCACCAGCTCCCGGAAGTGATGCCGCTGCGGGAGCTGCATCGGCTCCCCGTCGTACGTCACCGCGTACGACCCGTCGGCAGCATCGACATGGTACCGGACCGCGGCGCGGCGACCGGCCTCGTCGGACAGCTCCTCGACGACCTCCCGTGCGGTGTAGTTGTGCCAGTAGTCCCGGGCCTTGCGCCATGCTGTCTCCAGCAGCGCCTCGTCGTCGTTGACAGGGTCGAGCATCGCACTCTCCGGGAACGAGAACCG
>JAXINY010000122.1:9793-10627 GCA_034190525.1 Asbonarchaeaceae archaeon (SeqCode)
TCGTACTCACCGGAGGCGGTCGGCGAGCTGTTCCAGCGCCCGCTTCCTGTGCGACACCCGGTGCTTGTGGTCCGGGTCCTCGGCGAACGTCCGGTCGTGGCCGTCCGGCAGGAACAGGGGGTCGTACCCGAACCCGGCGTCGCCGCGCGGCTCGACCAGCTCCCCGTCCACGCGCCCCGTGAACACCTCGATATCTTGCCTCCCGGGATGGTGGAGGGCGACCGCGGCGCGGAACGATGCCGCTGCTCCCTCCTCGACGAGGTCGAGCAGCCGCTCCTTCCCCACGTGCGCGTCGAACGGGCTGGACAGGATGCCGGGGAACCCGTCCAGCGCGTCCACGAACAGGCCGGAGTCATCCGCCATCACGTGCGCCCCGTACAATTGGGACTGCTCCAGCGCCTGCTCCAGCTTGAACCGGGCGACGTCCGCGAGGTCGGCGTCCTGCTGCTCGACCACATCAACGTCCAGCTGCACGACGTCGGCATCCACGCCTGCAAGGATCTCCCGGGCGTCGTCGACCTTCCCCGGATTCCCGGTGGCGAAGTGCAGCTCCATGCGGAGTGGAGCGGCTGGTAGCGTTTTAAAACTGCGTTCCGTGCACCGGGGCAGGTGGTCGCAGTCACGGATGGACTGACGGATATCGACGGTGAGCGGACCGTGGTGACCTCCGCGCTGCCGTACATCCACGGCGTCCCGCACCTCGGCAACATCGTCGGCTCGCTGCTGCCGGCCGACCTGTACCACCGGTACCTGGACCTGCGCGGCCACGACAACATCTTCATCTGCGGGAGCGACGAGCACGGCACCCCGCTCGAGCTCTCCGCCATCGAGGCG
>JAXINY010000122.1:10637-11372 GCA_034190525.1 Asbonarchaeaceae archaeon (SeqCode)
GGACAGGCAGCACGGGCAGGTGAAGACGGTGCTCGAGGAGTTCGACCTCGACTTCAGCCTGTACGGCAGGACCCACACCGAGTACAACCGGAAGCAGACGCTGTCGATATTCAAGGAGCTGTACCGGAACGGCTACATCGTGGAGAAGACGCAGGAACTGCCGTACTGCCGCGACTGCGAGCGGTTCCTGCCGGACCGGTACATCGAGGGCGAGTGCCCGCACTGCGGCGGCCTGGCGCGCGGCGACCAGTGCGACGAGCAGGACTGCGGCAAACTGCTGGAGCCGGAGGAGGTGGTCGACCCGTACTGCACCATCTGCGACGGGAGCGACATCGACTTCCGGGAGACCAGGAACCTGTTCCTCCAGCTGTCGAAGTTCGAGGACGCGCTGCGGGACTGGCTGGACGAGGACGCGCCCATCCCGGACAACGCGCTCGAGGAGGTGCAGAACCTTATCGACGAGGGACTGGAGGACCGGTGCATCACGCGGGATATCGACTGGGGGTTCCCGGTGCCGCACGAGGAGCTGGGGCTGGACGCGGAGGTGTACGATGACAAGGTGCTGTACGTCTGGTTCGACGCGCCCATCGGGTACATCGGCATCACCCGCCAGTACTTCGACGGGGAGGGTGACGAGGCCCGGTGGGAGGACTACTGGCTTGACCCTGACGCGCGCACCATCTACAGCATCGGGAAGGACAACACCATCTTCCACTCCATCATCTTCCCCAGCAT
>JAXINY010000075.1:0-701 GCA_034190525.1 Asbonarchaeaceae archaeon (SeqCode)
GTCCGGGCAGGTTCGAAGAAACTGCATGGTTCTGGACATTTTTACGGAGGACTAGTGGCGAAGCAGGGTTTTTAGAGCCAGCCCTGTTCTTGGACTTGTTCAACAGCCTCCGCATATGCTTGCTCTAGACTGTCGGTGTTAACAGGGCCGGAAAATCTCGTCTGTTCAAAGAAAGGCTGGAACTCAGAGGGATTGACACTGTCTGAATATACTGCTATCTGGGGTCGCGGTTCGTATTCAAACCATTCAACCTCGACCTCCTTTCCGTTCTCCTCAAGGGCATACCCTACATATCCGGCATTACCAGGTATAGTGTACCCTCTATCGAGGACTGACCGCGCCGGAATCCTCTCTCCGTCTCTCTCCCCGGCGAGGAAAGATATCGTTCCCTCCTGCGGTGATACCTGCGGAGCGTCTGGAAGGGAAGACAGGAACCGGTCCATCGAATATTCTGTCGGCCAGCTTATCGCATAGGACGATTCGAACAAGTCCAGCTTCAGATAGCATTCGCCGCCTTCATTGAACCAGAACTCATCACCTTCCGCTCCACCGTTTTCATCGAGTGGCGACGTGGGTACCGGGTCTAACAATTGAACCATCGAACTCTAACTAAAGATTTACGTCAGTCCTTTTTAAACTGGGTGTGGTAATTTCTTCTCAAAATAGCGGATTCACGACAATTCGGTGGCGTAAGGATTGTG
>JAXINY010000075.1:711-9754 GCA_034190525.1 Asbonarchaeaceae archaeon (SeqCode)
CCGCCGGCCTTCGCCATGTGAAGGCGACGTCCTGACCACTAGACCACGGACCCGGCGTCCACAGGTTGGGAGCGAAGCTTTACGTATGCTGTCGCATCCCGACGGACCCGGAGGGATCGAAAACCGTGCGGTTTTCTCGACCACCGGCTCCCCCGCGCGTTCCACTCGCGACGGACCCGGAGGGATTCGAACCCGTTCGGAAATCGCAGATTTCCTGCAAGGCTGTCGAATCCCGACGGACCCGGAGGGATTCGAACCCTCGACTACGCGGTATCTCCATCGAAGATCGGAGATCTTCTCGAACCGCCATCCCTCGCGCTGCTCGGGAAGCCGGTGTTAGGAACCACGCGCTCTGTCCAGGCTGAGCTACGGGCCCACACCGGCTCATGACCCTACTGTAACGTTATAAAACATGAGCGGCAATACTCCGCGGTATGAGGAAGCTCCTCGCCGTCCTCGTCGCCACCCTGGTTCTCGCATCCGCCGGTACCGCGCTCACCCTCGACCGGCCGCAATCGAAGACATACACCGAGCCGGCGGTCTCCATCCAGGTCTCCGACGCAGCAGGCGATGTCACGTACCGGCTGAACGACGGGGACGAGAAGCCGTGCGACTGCACGGACCAGCCTATCGCCGTCATCCCGCCGGACGGCGTCAACGAGGTGACGGTGCGGGACGATACGGACAGCGTCACCCGCACGTTCACGGTGGACACCGAGCCGCCGGCGGTCAGCGAGACGTCGCCGGCGGGAACGGTGTACACGCGGGAGGCGGCGGTGCGGCTGCGGTACAGCGACGTGTCCCGCGTCCCCACGGGCCAGGTGCAGCTGCGGCTGGACGGCGACCCGCTGAACGCGACCGTCGGCCAGCACTGGGCGAACGCGACGGTCAATGTGTCCGAGGGGACGCACACCGTCACGTACGCGCTTCCCGATGAGCACTGGCGGACCGCGTACAACCACAACGCCACCGGGAGCTGGAACTTCACCGTCCCTGTCGAGCCGGTGATATCTGTGAACGGGCCGACCGGTATCACGGGGAGTTCCGTGGTCGTCAACGTGACGGGGCGCGACCCGGCCGGCATCGACACCGCAGGCTCCTACATCGATATCGCCGGGCCGGCGGACCGGCGGCTGGCCTGGGGCGGGATCGGAGATGAGACCGACGCGGTCGAGCACGGCGAGGCGTTCGCCGAGGCGGTGACCGGGCTGCCGGACGGGGTGTACACCGCGACCGCGCATGTGGCTGACAGGAAGGGCAACGCAGCAGAGGTGGAATGGAACTTCACCGTCGACACCACCGCCCCCTCCATCACCATCCCCTCACATGTCGCTGGAGACATCGTGACGGGCGAGGAGAGGTTCCGGTTCAACGTCTCCGACCTGAGCGCGGTGGAGCGCGTCAACCTCAGCCTGGGCGGGGAGCAGGTGACGGCGACACCGGAGGGAGCGGTGTATACGGCCACAGTCAATACCAGCCAGCTGGAGGACGGCGGGACGACGCTCCGAGTGGCGGCGACCGATGCGGCCGGGAACACCGCGGCCAGGAGCATAGCGTTGACGGTGGACAACACCGCACCGTCCCTCGCGTCGGTCGAGGTCTACCCCGACACTGCACGGGGCGGCGTCATCGTCACGGCCGACGTCACCGATACCGCCACGCGCATCGTGGGCGCCCGCTACCGGCTGGAGGGGCCGAACGATACCGCGGTCAAGGACGGCCGGTTGAACGCGGTGCACGGTGAGTACGACGCGATCGAGGAGCAGGTGCGGCGGGTCATCGACCTGTCGGACATCGACGCGGGGAACGGGACGTACACCGCGTTCGTCTCCGCGCGGGACGACGCCGGGCATGAGGTCGGCGGGTTCGGCCGGGCGTTCACGGTGGACCGGGGTCGCACGGCGGCGCTGGAGATAGCGGACACCACCGTCCGCCAGGAGATCGGGACGACACGGACGTTCACGGTCAGCGTATCGAACACCGGGGAGATCGGAGAACTCGTCCGGCTCACTGTTGACAGCACGTTCGAGACCGATGTCATGACCGCCGCGAAGCGGCTGGACGCTGGTGAGACGAAGCAGTTCCGGGTGGAGGCGACCATCCCGGACAACCGGTCGCACATCGGCAACCACTCGCTCACAGTCACCGCGGAGGGCATGTCCGCGTCGGACACCCTGGCGACAGAGCTCATCGCCCAGCCGCATCCCGCCGCCCGGGAGGAGGTGCGGACACGGCTCACCACCCTCCAGGAGCGGTTCGCAGAGCTGAACGCGTCGCGGGAGGGATGGACGCTGGTCAGCGATACCCGGGAGAAGTTCGAGGCCACGGCAGAGCGGCTGGCGTCAGCGGAGGCAGCACTGGAGGAGGGGCGGTACGCCGCTGCGCGCGAGCAGCTCGACGCCGCGGAGGAGCAGCTGGCGGAGACACGGAGCACGTTCACCGGCGAGGTGACCCGGGCGCGGCTCGGCGCCGCGGCGGCGGCCGCGGCGAAGCTGCTCGCGGTGCTCGCCATCATCGGCGCGGTGTACGGCGGCTACCGGCTTATCCCGCCGGAGGAAGGATACGACCCGGAGCAGGGATACGTGCATCGGCCCGGCGGGAAGCACCCGCAGCGGGTGCGGGCGGAGGAGATGTGGCGGCGGGTGAAGGCGCAGCGCGCGCAGACCGGGGCGGGCAGCGACCGCGAGGAGCGGGCGGTGGAGCGATGGGACGGGTACGAGCACTAGCTATCTCGCAGGCAGCAGGCCGCGTCCATGTCCTCCGACCCGTCGAACGCTGCGTCGAACAGGCCGCTCTCGCGGATGCTGAGGCAGGTGTCGCAGAATGCGCGTGACAGTTCCTCGTCCGGGGCGTCGGCGACGATACGGTCGATGAGGTCCTGCACCTGGGTGTAGGCCGCATCGTGCTGCTCGATGCGCTGCACCTCGCGGCCCCGGGCGGCGGTCAGGTACTGGGAGACCGCGGGCTGGGTGATGTCGAGCAGCTCCGCGATCTCGGTCTGGCTGTATCCACGTTCCTCCAGCTCCTTCGCGATGAGCGCGCGGACCGCGGGCAGGATGTCGTTCACCACGGTCTCGCAGAGCAATCGCATGCGTCGTGGAAGGGAGATGCAGATTTAAAATAGCGACGTTATATCCGCTAAAAAATGTTTTTTACCTAGATAAAAACCGGATTTGTGGTACGTATTTAAAGGCTCGGCGGGAGGTACTGCCGCATGCACGCTGTCGTCCTGGCCGGCGGGTCGTCCTCGCGGTTCTGGCCGCTGAACACGCGGCACAAGTGCCTCCTGGAGATGCAGGGGAAGACCCTGCTCCGGCACACACTTGACAGCCTGCAGGACGCCGGCGTTGACGCCGCAGTTGTCGTCCAGGGCCCTGACAGGGATATCGAGGAGGCGCTGGATACGCCGGCGGGGATGGATGTCGCGTTCGCGGTGCAGGAGGAGCCGCGGGGGATGGGGGACGCGTTGCTCCGGGCGCGAGAGCGCGTCGGCGGCCGGTTCGTCGTGACCGGACCGTACCGCATCGACGCTGGAGACCTGGTCGAGCAGCTGCGGGCGGCGGCGCGCGGCGGCGGGGCCGTGGCGGGGACGGCGACCGACGAGCCGTCCCGGTACGGGATGCTGGATCTTGACGAGGGGCGGGCGACCGGTGTCGTCGAGAAGCCCGAGCGAGGGGAGGCACCGTCGGACCACCGCATCGTCAGCACGTACCTGCTGGAGGCGGAGTTCTTCGACATCCTCGACACCGTGGAGGAGCACGAGTACAGCTTCGAGGACGCGCTCGACCGGTACATGGACCGGCGCGAGGTCGGGTACGCGGAGCTGGACGCGGAACCGCCGTCCCTGAAGTACCCGTGGGACGCGCTCGACATCGCCGGGCTGCTGCTGTCGCGGCAGGAGGCACGCATCGCCGATTCAGCCGAGGTCGCGGACAGCGCGGCCATCGAGGGAAACGTCGTGATCGCGGACGATGTCACCGTGTACGAGAACGCCGTCATCTCGGGGCCGTGCTACATCGGGGAGGGCTGCACCATCGGGACGAACGCGCTCGTGCGGGATGGAACGGTGCTCGGGGAGGGCAGCACCGTCGGCGCCGGGGCAGAGGTACGTGGCAGCGTCATCCAGCCCGGCTTCTCTATGCACTCCGGGTTCATCGGGGACTCCGTCGTCGGCCGGAACGTCGCCGTCGGTGCGGGCACGGTGACGGCGAACCGGCGGGTGCGGGACGGCCAGGGAGGGCGGCCGGAGATATCGGTGCACGTTCCGGCGCAGGAGAGGACGGTGGCGACCGGGCGGGACCGGCTCGGCGTGCTCGTCGGGGACGATGTCGATATCGGGACGCAGGCGAACCTGATGCCGGGCGTGTGTATCGGGCGCGGCACGTTCATCGGCCCGTCGGCGATGGTGCGCGAGAACGTCGGCGAGGAGAAGCGGTACTTTACAAAAGTGGACGCCCGGGAGATGGAACGGTAGCGATGAAGGGAGTCATATTCGACGCAGACCACACCCTCTACACCCCTGAAGCCGACCGCGCCTACGAGCGGAAGTTCGCGTTCCTTGCGGAGCAGACGGGCGTCGAGGAGGACGCGCTCGCGGACGCGTGGGCGGCGGCCGTGGAGGCAGCGAACACGGGCGGCCACGAGAAGGTCGAGCGGAAGACGCTCATCCACCGGATGCTGGAGCATGTCGGCATCGACCCCGCGGACGAGCTCGTGGACGAGGCGTACGACCTGTTCTGGGAGACGGTGGTGGAGGACCTGACATACGAGGACGAACTCCCGGGGATGCTGGAGCGGCTGAACGAGCGGTTCGAGGTGCTGGCCATCGCGACCGACGAGTTCCCGGAGGCGCTGGAGATGAAGCTGTCCACGGTGTTCGCGGATCCTGACGCACTGTTCGACGACATCGTCACGCCGGAGGACACCGGGGAGATGAAACCGTCGACCGCGTTCTTCCGACGCATCCTCGATGCGCACGGCGTCGCAGCGGGCGACGCGGTCATGGTGGGCGACTCCTGGGACCGGGACCTCGCCCCGGCGCAGGAGCTGGGGATGACCACCGTCCTCGTGGACGCGGACACGTCGGACGAGCCGCTGGAGCGGGACGGGAACGGGACGCCGGACCCGGACCACGAGGTGGAGAGCGTGCTCGAGGTGGAGCGCATCGTGGAGGCGGAGGCATGAACCCGGACGCCGTGTTCAACCGGTACGACATCCGCGGCGACCACCCGGACGAGATCGACGGGGGATTCGCCGAGCGGCTCGGACGGGCCCTGGGGACGTGGACGGTGCGGAACGGCCGCGGCCAGGTGGTGGTCGGCCGGGACACGCGCGACGCATCGGCCGCCGTCCAGCCGGCGTTCATTGCAGGGGTGCGGGCCACGGGGGCGAACGTGGTGGATATCGGTGCGGGGACGACCGACCGTGTCGCCGTCGCTGCAGCGCACTACGGCGGGACGGGGGTGATGGTGACCGCGTCCCACCACGCGTGGGACCGTACAGGGTTCAAGCTGCTGTACGAGGCCGGGAACGGGTTCACGAACGACGACCTGGACGCGGTCGAGGAGCTGTTCCGCGACCGCTCGTTCGAGAGCGGCGAGGGGACTCTGCTCCGGGCGCAGCACGAGGTCGACGAGATATACGTGGAGGAGCTGGGGGATGCGGTCCGCGACCTCGTGGACGGGGATATCGACGCCGATGTCATCGTCGACACGGCAGGCGGGGCGGGCCGGACCGCGGCCGCGGCGTTCGAGGAGGTCGGCGCGTCCGTCACCGAGCACCGCCGCAGCGACCTGCCGGCACCGGAGCCGACGGAGGAGAGCCGGGCGGACCTGCAGGAGCTCCTCGCAGAGGAGGGAGGGGACGCCGCGGTCGGGTACGACCCGGACGGCGACCGCGTCTACCTTGTCCACCCGGAGCTGGGATGGGTGGACGGCGACCGGATGCTGTACGCGCTCGCACATATCACGGGCGCGGACCGTATCGTCGCCTCCGTGGACGCGTCGCCGATGCTGGAGGAGCTGGACGCGGCGATAGAGTACACCCGGGTCGGGGACGTGTTCGTGGCGGAGCGGGGGAGGGAGGTCGAGGCGGATCTCCTCGGGGAGCCGAACGGGCACTACGCCGTCCCCGCGTTCTCCTGGTACAACTCCGGTATCCTCGCCTCCCTCCTCCTCGTCGCCGCCGCTGACCGGCTGCCGGGGCTGCTCGAGCCCGTCGCCGGGTATCGGAGTGCACGGCGGAGCGCGGTGTACGACACGGTCGAGCAGCGGGACGCCGCGTTCGGCGAGGTGAAGAAGCGGGTCGCGCAGGAGTACGATATCGTGTCGCGGATCGACGGGGTGAAGTTCGCGGCCGATGGGATCACGGGACTGGTCCGGCCGTCCGGCACCTCCCCAAAGCTCCGCGCCGTCGTCCATACCAGCCCGGCAGAGGAGGCGGACCCGGCATCGATCGCAGACAGGCTGCTCTAGGCCGCCGCGTCACTCCAGTATCTCGATGTCGTCGACGGTGCCGTCGCCGTCCATGTCCTTCCCGCGGACGACGCGGCCCCACTTGTCCTCGCCGTCGTAGTCCGACAGCACCTCGTCGTGGTGCTCGGTCAGCGCCATGACCGCGGCGCGCGTCCCCTTCATCCGCACGCCGGCGAGGACGAGGACGTGGTGCTCGGGGTCGTCGGGGTTCGGGGCGCGGGCGATGAACCCGTCGGCGTCATCGTCGTACGTCTCACCGGTCGCGTCCGACACCAGCTCTCGGAAGGGGAAGTTCTCGGTCTCGAACCGGACCGGGAGGTGGGCGTTGACGTGGTCGGTCACGAGATTGGTGAGCGGGCCGCCGACCAGTACCATATTCCCCGAGAAGTCGCCGGCGCTGTTCACGGCCACGTCCTCCCGGGTGCGCATCCGGTCGAAGGCGCCGTACTGCCCCAGGAAGAGGGAGAGATCCGAGGCGAGGTAGGCGTCGCGGGCGCGCACCTGATGCGGGCCGTGCGGGTCCGGCGAGCCGACGACGATGTCCGCGTTCACCGCGCCGTTCGCGATGAACGGGTGGAGGAACTCCCGCAGCGCCTCGGGCTCCTCCGCGAGGGAGAAGTCGGCGAGCCGCTCGTCGCCGTACGGCAGTTCGAGGGCGTACGCGTAGTCCTCCACGGTGTAGTACTTGGCGACCGCACCGCCCTTCTCCTCGCGCTCCACGACGCGGATCATCCCGGCGTCCTCGAGCTCGCGGACGTGGTAGTACACCTTCTGCTCGTGCATCCCGAGCTCGTCCGCCACCTCGGCGGGGTAGCGCGGCCGCTCCGCCAGCAGCGTCAGGATCTGCCACCGCGTCTCGTTGAGCAGGCCGCGGAGCGCCCCGGGCGACTCCTCCAGCCGCACGCTCTTGTAGTAGGTCTCGCCGTCCTGCTCCTTCAGCAGCCGCGCCATACCGTTAAAACCTGTGTTATAGGAACCTTATAAACCTATGATTGATGGCGGGGCATCGGTGGGCGGGCAGCGGGAGCGGAAAAAGAGGGAAAAAAGGAGAAATAGGTTTTAGCGGCGGCTGTCGATGTACCGCTCAGCCTCGTCCTGGAAGACATCCTTGAGCCCCCATCCCGCGGCGATGGCGAACGCGAGGCCGCCGGACGCCACGAGCAGGAGCAGGATGTTGTTCAGGAGCTGGGTCGGGATGCGCGCCAGGTCCAGGGCCGTGGCGAACGCGACGTACAGCACGAAGAAGAAGATCGTCTTGCCGATGAGATCGGCGTAGAGCGTCTCCGCCCCGACGACCTGGTCCTTCGTGTAGATCGCGATGCCGTACCCCGCAAGGAACACCGCAATCGCTCCTATCACTCCGGGGATGTAGTTGACCAGCGCCTCAAGCATCCTGTTAATCGCTACGACCCCCAGTATCTGTCCGGCCTGCCACAGGAACGCGAAGTAGACGATCCACTTCGCAAGGTCCGCGAACAGGTCGCTCAGCCGCAGCTCGAGGTGGCCCTCCTCCTGGAAGTAGGCGTCGATCTCCGTGTGCTCCAGGACACGGTTGACGACCGCGTAGGTCGCCCTGCCGATGATGTAGCCCACGACCAGGATGACCGCCGCGAAGAACAGCGACGGGAGGAAGGCGCGCGTCGCCTCCATGATAGGCTGAAATGCGGCAACTGCCGCTGTTTGCACCATTGCTATCACCTGTGTGTTTGCCGGTGCGGTATATAAAAACTGCGGCCGTTCAAACCCGGATTGTAGCGGTTTCCGGACCCTTTTAGCAGGGTTTAAAATAGGTTGCCGCCGCGTCACGGAGGATATGTGCGGTATCATCGGGTACGCCGGGGACGGGGATGCGGGCCGCATCGTGCTCGACGGCCTCGAGCGGCTGGAGTACCGCGGGTACGATTCGTCCGGCGTCATCGCGCTGGACCGGGACGGGTTCGACACCGTCAAGGCGCCGGAGGAGGTGGAGGAGCTGCGGGAGCGGCGGGTTCCGGACGGCGGGGATGTCGCGGTCGGGCACACGCGGTGGGCGACGCACGGCGGTGTGACGCGGGCGAACGCCCATCCGCACCGCTGCGACCGCATCGCGGTGGTGCACAACGGCATCGTGGAGAACCACGCAGAGCTGAAGCAGGAGCTCGACGGCCACGAGTTCTCGTCGGAGACCGACTCCGAGGTCATCGCCCACTTCCTCGAGGAGCAGCTGGAGCAGGGCGCGGGGATGGCGGACGCCATCGAGACGTTCCTCGACGCGGCCGAGGGGACGATGGCGGTGGTCGCGGTGGACCGGGAGACCGGGACGCTGTACGGCTTCCGCCGCGGCTCCCCGCTCGTCGTGGGGATAGGTGAGGGGGAGTGGTTCATCGGGTCGGACGCGGACGCGTTCTCCCCGCACACACGGGACGCGGTGTTCCTGGAGGACGGTGAATACGTGGTCATCGACCGGGAGCCGGTGTTCCACCGCGCGGGGGAGGGACGCGTCGAGAAGACGGTGCAGGAGCTCGGCGAGGCACAGCTCGAGGAGGGGAAGCAGGGATACGAGCACTACATGCTGAAGGAGATCGAGGAGC
>JAXINY010000075.1:9792-11260 GCA_034190525.1 Asbonarchaeaceae archaeon (SeqCode)
GGTGTCTACTACCTGCAGAAGGCCGGCGTGGAGGCGCAGACACTTATCGCGTCCGAGTTCCAGAACTACGAGCGCGTGGACGAGGACACGCTGGTCGTGGCGGTGTCCCAGTCCGGGGAGACCCGGGACACGCTCGATGCGATCGAGTACTCGCGGGAGCGCGGGGCGGACATCGCCGCGGTCGTGAACACGCCGCACTCCTCCATCGAGCGGGAAAGCGACGCCACGGTCCACATCGAGGCCGGGAAGGAGAAATGCGTGGCGGCGACGAAGACGTTCACCGCCACAGTGCTCGCGCTCATCCGTCTCGCCGAGCAGCTCGGGTACGACGCGGATGTCGGCGCGGTCGCCGAGAAGGTGCGGGCCACCATCGCGGACAACCACGCGACCGTGAAGGAGCTGGCAGGCCGGTTCGCGGACGAGGACGACATGTACATTATCGGGCGGGGCACCACATACCCGGTCGCCCGCGAGATCGCGCTCAAGCTGAAGGAGATCCCGTACATCCACGCCGAGGGGATGATGGGCGGGGAGCTGAAGCACGGGACGCTCGCACTCATCGAGGACGGCACCCCGGTGTTCGCGCTCGTCCCCGAGGCGGACGGCGAGATCGTGTCGAACGTGTCGGAGATCGAGGCGCGCGGCGGCGAGGTCATCGAGATATCACCGGACCGCGGCCGGTTCGACCTGCCGAACGGGAGCGACGCCTATCCCATCGTCGCCACGACCATCGGCTTCCTGCTCGCGTACGAGCTCGGGCGGGAGCGCGGCCTCCCCATCGACAAGCCCCGCAACCTTGCGAAGACCGTAACCGTCCGGTAGCCGCGGGAAACGTTTATACGGCAGGTCGGCACGCACATCTCCATGACGGTGCAGCACGTGACTGACCGGCTGGACGAGTACAGCCCGTACGGCTATCCCGTGCTGCGGCTGGGGCTGGGCGGGATGATCCTGCTCGCAGGCCTGCACAAGCTGGTGCGGCCGACGGTGTGGTCGGCGTACATGGCCCCCTGGGCTGCCGGCGTCGTCCATGCCGTCGGCGTCCCGGTGAACCTGTTCATGCAGGGGAACGGCGTGCTGGAGGCGGTGCTCGGGCTGGCCATCGCTGCCGACCGGTACACAGCGATCGCGGCGGGGCTGGTGTCGCTGTCCCTCCTCGCCATCAGCATCAACATGGCGACGCTCGGCACCGCGTTCCTCGATGTCCTCATCCGGGACCTCGGCCTCCTCGCGCTCGCGGTCGGTGTCACGCTGCTGGCCGCCGGACGTCAGGGAGAGGCGACCGCGGCAGAGCGCTGAACCCTTTTAACTCTCAGCTGGAAGGGTGATTCTGGAAGGGAATACCCTGCCATTGAGGTATTCCCTCACCAAGCGATCTACCGATTGGATCGCTAGCCAATCGCGGGGGTAGCCAAGTGGACTTGCCAACCCCCCCAGAACACCAAACGGCAAGCACATGCGGGGGTAG